>JAEXXR010000079.1 GCA_023405705.1 Actinomycetes bacterium | reverse complement strand
GTCGCAGAGCCCGGACCGCCGCTGCCGGGTCTACTTCTGCTTGGTCTTCTTCGCTGCTCTGGCGTTGCCGCAGCCGTCGACGGCGAGGCGCTGGCGGACCTGCTTGAGCACGCCGTTCTGGGCGCGGAACGCGAGGTCGGCGACAGCCTGGCGTCTCGTCTTCGCCTGGCAGGCGTTGCCGATCAGGCCGATCGCGCCCCGTCTGCCCGCCACGAGGTTCAGCTGGAAGCGATCGATCGGGACGTCGGGGATCGTGTCGATCGCGGTCCGCAGCGTGAGATCTCTGGGGATCGTGACCTTGCCGGCCAGGTCGATCACGACGCCGGCCTCACGACCCTCACCCTTCAACCGCACCATCAGGTCCGGGATTCTCCGCTCCGGATTTCTCACGAAGAACAACGACCCTCTGACCGGTGCGCGCAGCACCGGCGTGTTCGCGACCGCACTGCCGACCGGCTTGTCGCATCTCTCGGCCTCGAACTCGGCCAGCGAGCAGGAGGCCTCGTTGATCACCTGCAACCGCGAGTTGATCGTCCGCGGCAGCTTCACCGTCACGCCACGATTGTTGGCCTGCCCTCTCGGCATCGTCAACGTCGCCTGGAACGGCGTCGTGACGCCGTTGCGCGTGCGGCCTCTGGCACCGATCCGCAGCGCCAGCTTCGGTCTGAACGGCAGCGACCGGCAGCCGGCCGCCTGGAAGCGCGTCCCGACGGTCGCGACGGCGCCCTCGGCCGACCGGATCGTGCCGCCGATCCGCTTCTCCGAGCACGAGGTCGGGTTGACCATGAACCCGGGCTTGTCGATCGCGACCTGCACCTGCCGCATCCGCAACGGGATCCCCTCGAGGATCGTCGGGAACGGATCGGAGACGATTCTCAGCGCCGCCGTCTTGCGATCGACATGGATCGCCGAGCGCACCACGACCGTCCCGAGATCGAACGGACCCGCAACCGCCGGCACGACGATCGACAGACCGAACGCACCGCCCTTGTACGGACCGGTCAGGTAGACGCCCCGGCCGGCCAGCTGGAACGGGTTGGAGCCCGGCCCGGCCGCGACGTTCACCGAGCCGACCCGCGACGCCTCCCCGCACGTGCCCGCGTCGGCGGCCGCCTCGTCGCACAGCTCCGCCTGCGACACCATCCCCATCACGCCCGCCGGCAGATCGACCGACAGATCGCCGAGATCCTGCTCACCATCCGTGCGCCCGAACCCGAGCGTGAACGCCGACGCCCCGCCCGCGGACGGGTTGGCCATCCCCGCGACGAACGACGGCGCGAAGCCCAACGGCGCACACGGACCGCCGTCGGCGCTCTGCGTGATGTCGAAGCGGCTCATCGAGCTCGACAGGTGCCCAGCCGCCGAGACGACCTCGGTCGTCGTCGTGTAGGCCCCGCAGGTGCGCGGGTTGGTCAGCGGCGCCTTCGGGCCGCCGTTGAAGACGAGCTTCAGCTGCGAGAACGGCAGCTCCGGCGCGTCGTCGAAGACCGCTCTCAACTGGCCGGTGACCGGGTCGGGCGTGATACGCCCCTCCTGCTTGATCGTCACGCCGTGGCCCGAGGCGATCAGGAACAGCCGCAGCATCTCGCCCGAGGCCGCTCTCATCGACTTCGGCTGGCCAAGATGGATCGCGCCGGTCAGCGGCCCCGGCAGCAGCGGGGTGTCGATCTGCACCGAGCCGATCCGCGACGCGGCCGGACAGGCCGGATCGCCGAGCGACCGCAGCGCCGCCTGCTCGTCGGTGCAGCCGACCAGACCGTCGGCGTTCGACGGCGAGACGGCCATGCCGTGCGGCAGCGTCGTCGTGACGCGCTTGACCGGCGGCGTGGCGAGCCCGTCGGGGTCGTCGTTCTGCGGGACGCGCAGCGTCACCTCGGTGCCGGCCGGAACGCCGGCGCGCGGCGTCTGCGGCTGAAGCGCGAGGCCGGCGTCGAAGCCGGCGCGCTCGCAGCCGCTCAGCGGGGCCATCTCGTCCGCGACCTCGACCCACCTGTCGGGCGTCGTCCAGCTGCGGCCGCGGATCCTCACCGCGCCGGCCGGGCCGCATCTGGAGGAGGTCGTCAGGAACGGGATGCGCGCGCCGTCGCCTCTGCCGCCGTAGGCGCCGTCGACGGTGGTCGAGATCGGTCCGGGACCGTTCATGTCGGCCGGGACGCCGAACAGCCGCATCCGCATCTCGTAGAGGGCGACGATCTGCGAGATGTTTCTCGCGCTCGTCTCGATCGTGTAGCGGCCGTCGCTGTTGACGCGGATGTCCATCACCGTGTCGACGGTGATCAGTCTGAAGGCGAGCCGCGCGACGACGCCGCTCGGCGGCGTCACGTTGTAGACCGCCATCGAGTAGGTCGCCTCCGTCGCCCGGCCCGTGTTGTAGCGCAGGTCGATCACGCCGACGACCGTCTGCCGGGGGCATCTGCCGGCGCCGAACGTGACCATCGAGCAGCGCGGCGTCGACTCCGGGTTGCCGGAGATGCCGGGCGGCAGCTCGACGTCGACGTCCTTGACGCTCTCCAGCGGAATCACGCCGCCTCTCCAGTTCGTGCCGGTCGTGACCCGGAACAGGACGCTGAGGTAGTCGGGGTGAGCGCCGGCCTGCGTCGTCTCGACCTCGTCGCCGTTGCCGTCGAGGTCGGCGAACTTCGCCTCGAATCTGGTGAAGTCGAAGGCGCCGGCCGCATGCGCGGGCGCCGTGAAGGCGAGCGCCGCGGCCAGCGTGCCGAGCGCTCCCGCCGCCGCACGCGCGAAGCGGCGGCCGCGTCGTCTCGCCGGGGTGCTCATCGTCGCTGCGCTTCCTTCGGTCGTGGTGCGCCGGACGCTCATCGCCGGCCTCTCTTCGCCTTCGCGGCGCGCAGCTCGAACGACGCGCTCTGCGCACCGCCCGCGCCGGGCACCGTCACGCGCACGGTCATGCGCAGGACGCCCTGCCTGCGCAGCGCCGTCCGCGCCCGTCTGTTGAGCCGCAGCGGCAGCGCCACCGTCCCGCCGCCGGCCGCTC
>JAEXXR010000034.1 GCA_023405705.1 Actinomycetes bacterium | reverse complement strand
CGAGCGCACGTAGCGGCGCGCAGTCGCGTAGCGGCGCGCGACGGGGATCGACGCAGCGGAGGAGGCGCCGGAGCCGGCGCCGCTACTTGCCCGCGCGGCCGCGCGGCACGTACTGGCGCGCGGAGCGGTAGCTGTTGCGCAGGACCTCGTAGGCGGGCTTGCGCGACCAGTCGAGCCCGACGACGCCCTTCTGATGGATCGGCGGGGTCGACCACGGGTTGCCGCCGCCCCAGCCGTCGCGGATGCGGAACTCCTGCAGCGCCCAGTAGACGCTGCCGCTGAGCCACGGCTTGGTGCCGAAGACGCCGAGGTGGTACTCGACGAACTCTCTCTGGAACTCGTACGTGCCCTTCTCGTCGGCGGGGCCGGCGCGGTTGGCCTCGGCGCCGTACTCGGTCACCGCCAGCGCCTGTCTGGGGTAGCACTTGCGCAGGTAGTCGAGGTAGTCGCTCAGCAGCTCGCGGTCGGCGATGTTGCCGTTGTAGCCCGTGTACCAGCCGAAGTAGTCGTTCATGCCGATCACGTCGATCGGCGCGTAGCCGGGCTGGCAGGCGGTCTCCGGGTGCCCTGCGAAGGCGAGGCCGACGAGCGCCCCGGGCTTCAGCTCGCGGACGAGGTCGGCGCTCGCTCTCAGGTACCAGGTCTGGTTGCGGCCGGAGTTGCTCGCCATCTCGTTGCCGACCGACCAGACCGCCACGGACGGGTGGTTGCGGTTGGCGAGCACGTCCTCTCTCAGCTCCTGCAGCGCCAGTCTTCTGAAGGCCGGGCGGGCGAGATCGGGCTCCATCAGCTGGTAGGTCGAGGGGATCTCCGACCAGATCAGCAGGCCCTTGCGGTTCGCCAGCTCCTGGAACTGCGGGTGGAGCGGGTAGTGGGCGCGGACCAGCGTCGAGCTGGAGTCCTGGATCAGCTCGACCAGTCTGGCGCGGTCGGCGTTGGTCATCGCCGAGCCGCGCTCGAGCGTGTCCTCGTGGATCGCGACGCCGCGGAAGCGGACCGTCTGGCCGTTGAGCGTGAGCTGGCCGGCGCCCGACACCACGAGCGAGCGGATGCCGCTCTCCAGCGTGTAGCCGGCGACCGGCGTCGCTCTTCTCTCTCTGCCCGCCATCGCGGCCGCGGCGATCCGCACGCGGTAGAGGTTCGGTCTCGCCGGCGACCACAGCTTCGGCCGTCTGACCGTCACCCTGCCGGCGAAGGTCGTGCTGCCGCCGGCCGGCACGGTGACCGAGCCGAACGCGATCGGCTGTCTGCCGAAGCGACCGGTGACCGTCACGAGCTGACTGGAGGAGCTGAAGTTGCGGACCGTGCCGGTCACGTTGACGAGCGCGCTCGCGCGCGACGCCGACAGTCTCGGGTCGACGTAGACGTCCTGCAGGTCGACGCGATCGACGGCGCGCATGTAGACCTCGCGCTGGAGGCCGCCGTAGTTCCACCAGCCGGTCGGCGCGATCGGCTGGCTGACGACGCCGGCCGGCATCGCGCGGCGGTTGTCGGCGCGCACGACGAGACGGTTGACCGCGTTTCTGCGCAGCCCTCTCAGCTCCAGCTCGAACGGCGTGTAGCCGCCGATGTGCTCGCCGATCTTGCGGCCGTTGAGCCAGACCGTGGCGCGGAGGTTGACGGCCTCGAAGCGGACGATCCAGCTGTCGGCTCTGACGCCTCTGGGGAGCCGGAAGTCCTTGCGGTACCAGCCGATCGCGCCCTCGTAGGAGACCTTCGAGCCGCCGCCGACGTTCCAGACGTTCGGCGCGGTCGTGCCGAACCAGCCGTCGACGCCGGTCTGCGCGAAGAAGCGCTGGGAGATGCCGACGTCGGTCGGGTCGAAGCGGAACAGCCACGGCCCGTCGACGAGCCGGCGGCCGTCCTGCCCTTCGAGGAAGAGCGGTCTGCCGGCCGGAGCCGTCACCTCGGTCGACGGCGGCGCGGTCGAGCCGACCGGCGTGATGCCGTTGACGGCGCCTCCGCCGTCAGGGGTCTCCTCGGCAGCCGCGGCGGACGGCAGCAGCGCGGCCGCGAGCGCGGCGACGGAGAGCAGGGCAGGCAACGACTGGGGGAACCGCATCGACGCTGGTGGAGAGTACGGGAGGCCCTCGACAGTTGCGCCGCGGCCGGAGCGATGTCAGCTGTCTGACAGCCGTTTTTCGGTGCGGCGGGCGCGGTGCGGGGGCGTGCGCTCGCCCGCGCGCCCGGCGCTACGGGCAGCTGCTCTCGCGGTCGATCGGCCGGCTGAAGGCGATCACGCGGACGTCGAGGCCGCTCAGCAGGTCGCCGCCGCGGCGGACGCGGGCGCACTGGACGACCGTCAGGCGCGTCGGCGTCTTCCACACGACGCGCGCCGTGCCGGTCGAGCCGCCGGGCGAGAAGCTGGTCGAGAGGTCGAGCCGCACGACGTCGACCTCCCCCGCCGATCTCAGCTGCGCGGCGTTGCGCTCCGCGGTCGCACGGCAGGCGGCGTCCTCGGCGCAGCCGTCGATCCGTTCGACGAGCGCCGGGGCGTCGCCGCGGACCTGGGCGGCGAGCACGTCCTCGATCGCGGCGCGCTCGGCGCCGTTGGCGCTGAGCACGCGCGCGAGCGCGGCGCTGACGAGCAGGAACGCGACGACCGCGACCGCGATGATCAGAATCCTCCGGGAGCGGCTCATCGACGGCGCCATCATCGCCGATGAGGCGGCCGGCGCGCCAGTCGGAGGCGCAGGCGGCGGCGCGAGGCGCGGCGGGGCATGCGCGGCGGACGTCGTGCACGTGACCGCGACGTCAGTGCAGCGGCTGCTCGTCGCCGCCGCTCAGCTCCAGGAAGCGGGCGACCGAGGCCTCCTGGTGGGCGAGGCGGGCGGCGAGGTCGCGCGCGTGGCCGGCGGCCAGCTCGAGGAACTCGTCGAGGCAGCGCTCGGGGTCGTCGGGCAGCGGGTAGATGCGCGCGAGGTCCTGCTGGGCGCAGGCGATCCCGAGCGGCGGCCGCCCCTCGGCCAGCGTCCGCGCGCCGCAGACCGGTGCGACGACGAGCTGGCGCTCGGGCGCGACCAGCGCGACCGGCAGCACCCGGTGGGCCGGCAGCGGGATGCTCAGCTCGACCGAGCGCTCGACGGTCACGGTCCCGCCGGCGACCTCGCCGAGCGGCTCGCGCCAGACGTCGAGGACGGTGTCGGCGCCGACCAGCGCCTCTCTCAGCGCGTTCGCCTGCTGGAGGTAGAGCTCCTGCGCCTGCTCGCGGTCGACGGCGCCGCCGAGGTCGAGGTCGCAGGGGACGCGCATCAGGTCGCGCGCGGAGACGGTCGTCCCGGCGCCGTGGCGGCCGCGCGTGACGTAGGTCTGGATCGTGCCGAGGTCGCGGCGGCCGTGGAAGATCACCGTCACGACCTCGCTGACCGGCAGGTCGCCGATCGCCAGCGAGACCGCGGCGGCGTCGGAGGCGTCGAGCAGGGCCCGGCGGAGCAGCTCCTCCGCGCCGTCCTCGTGCCGTGGGCCTTCGTCGCTCATGCGACCACCTGTCCTTCGCCGTTCCCTCGGTCCAGGGTACCGGGCCTGTCGAACGGGATCGAGCGGTCGCCGCGCGGGTAGATTGCGGACATGAAGCTCGTCTACAAGCCGTTCGGGATCATCGTCGGCATCCTCGCCGGCCTGCTGTCGCGGCGGATCTTCAACGTGATCTGGAGCAAGATCGACGAGGAGGAGCCGCCCGGGCCGACGACCGAGGAGGCAACCTGGACGAAGGTCGTCGCCGCGGCCGCCGTCCAGGGCATCACCTTCTCCGTCACGAAGGCCGTCGTCGACCGTGCCGGCGCCAGAGGCTTCGAGCATCTGGTCGGCGTCTGGCCCGGCGAGAAGCGGCCCGACCCGGAGTGACCTGAGGCGCGCGGGCGCAGCGGCTCGGCCGCCGCGCCCTGCGCGCTCAGCCGCCGGAGCTGCGCAACACGAAACCGTGCGCCTGCAGCTCGCCGAGCTGGTCCTCGAAGCGGCCGAAGTCGCGTGCCAGCAGCGCGTCGAGCGGGCGGCCGGCTGGGTCGGCGGGGTTCCGAGTCCGCACCCAGCGGCGCAGCACCGGCGCGCCGGCCCGCTCCTCGGCCTCGGCCAGCAGGTCGAGCAGGATCGGCAGCTCCGGCCGGTGGTCGAGCTGGCCCGACAGCAGCGTCAGCGGGTCGACCGCCAGCAGCGCGCACAGCTCGTCCTCGGAGAGGCCGAGCAGCTCCATCAGGTGGGCGGCGTCGCGTGCCATGCGGCGATCGGCTGCTGCCGGGCGGGGCTCGCTAGAACAGCTGGTTCTCGCCGCGGAAGACCTCGGAGACCGAGCCGTCCGTGAAGATCTGGCGGATCGAGCTGGTCAGGAGGTCGGCGCACGGCAGCACCGTGATGTTGTCCGGCGCGCCGGGGCCGAGCGGGATCGTGTCGGTGACGACGATCTCGTCGAAGCCGGCGGCGGCGAGGTTCTCCCACGCGTTGCCGGAGAAGACGCCGTGCGTCGCAGCGGCGAGGACGCGCGTGGCGCCGGCGTCGCGGACGGTCTGGGCGGCGGCCTTGAGCGTGCCGGCGGTGTCGATGATGTCGTCGACGATCACGGCCGTCTTGCCCTTCACGTCACCGATCACGTAGCCGATCTCGGCGACCTGCTGGGCCGGGCGCTCCTTGTTGAGGATCGCCAGCTCGGCGCCGATCGTCGCCGCGAACTTCTTGTTCAGCTTCACGCGGCCGGCGTCCGGCGAGACGACGACGAGGTCCTCGAGGCTCTGGTCGGCGAAGTATCTGGTCAGCATCCACATCGCCGTCATGTGGTCGCAGGGCTTCTGGAAGAAGCCCTGGATCTGGCCGGAGTGGAGGTCCATCGTGAGGATCCGGTCGATCCCCGCGGTCTCCAGCATGCGGGCGACCAGGCGCGCCGAGATCGGCTCGCGCGGGGCCGACTTCTTGTCCTGGCGCGAGTAGCCGTACCAGGGGCAGACGGCGACGACGCGGTGGGCCGAGCCGCCGACGGCCGCGTCGACCATCTCCAGCAGCTCCATCAGCGAGTCGTTGGGCGACATCCCGGTCTGCGGGTTGCCGCTGATCGGCTGCACGATGAAGACGTCCGCGCCGCGGACCGACTCCTCGTAGCGGCAGTAGACCTCGCCGTTGGTGAAGGTTCTGAGGTGGACCCCGCCCAGCTCGACGCCGAGCTTGCCGGCGATGTCCATCCCGAGCTGCTGATGGGCGCGGCCGCTGAACAGCATCAGCTGCTTGCCGTACCCGATCTCCAAGTGGCTTTGGGGGTTCTCCCGAGGCACGGCCGAGCTCACGTGAGCGAGTCTACGCCCTGCGGACGACGGTGCCGGGGTCACGACTTGCGAGGGGGCCACTATGCCTCGTTCTCCTTCTTGGACTTGCTGCGCTCGTTGTACCGCTCGACGACCTGCTGGCGCGACCGGGCGATCCCGAGCGCGCCGTCGGGCACGTCCTGCGTGATGACGGAACCGGCCGCCGTCCACGCGTCGTCGCCGACCGTCACCGGTGCGACGAATGCCGTGTCGACCCCGCCCCGGACACGCGCGCCGATCACGGTGCGGTGCTTGGCGGTGCCGTCGTAGTTCGCCGTGATCGTGCCCGCTCCGAGGTTCGAGCCGGGGCCGATGTCGGCGTCGCCGATGTAGGACAGGTGCGGGACCTTCGTGCCCGCGCCGACGTCCGAGTTCTTGACCTCCACGAACGTCCCGACCTTCGCCCCCTCGCGCAGCAGCGCCCCCGGGCGCAGGTAGGCGTACGGTCCGACGCTCACGCCGTCGTGCACGACGGCGGAGGTCAGGTACGAGTGCGGGACCGCGACGTCGTCGCCGAGCGTCGTGTCGATCAGCGTCGTCTGCGGTCCGACGGTGCAGCCCCCGCCGACGCGGGTCTCGCCGCGCAGCGTGGAGAACGGCTCGACCACGGTGTCGGCGCCGATCGCGACGCCGGCGTCGATCGCGGTCGAGCCCGGGTCGACGATCGTCACGCCGGCCGCCATCAGCGCGGCGTGGATCCGCCGCTGAGCCTCCGCGCGGACCTTCGCGAGGTCGCCGCGGTCGTTGACGCCGAGCGCGATCGCCGGGTCGTCGACCAGGTGCGCCCGCACCGGCCGGCCTCTGGCCCGCAGGATCGGGAGCACGTCGGGCAGGTACAGCTCGCCCTGGGCGTTGTCGGAGCGGACCTCGCCGAGCGCGTCGACCAGGTCTCCGCCGCCGAAGGCGTAGACGCCGCCGTTGATCTCGCGGATCTCCAGCTCCTGCGGCGTCGCGTCGCCGGGCTTCTTCGTCTCCACGACGCGCTCGACGGCGCCGTCGGCGCCGCGCACGACGCGGCCGTAGCCCGACGGATCGGCGAGCACGGTCGTCAGCATCGTCGCCGCCGCGCCCTCGCGCTCGTGCGCCTCCGCCAGCGCCCGCAGCGTCTCGCCCGTCACGAGCGGGACGTCGCCGTTGAGCACGATCACCGGCGCGGCGCGGTCGATCTCCGGCGCGGCCGCGGCGACGGCGTCGGCCGTGCCGCGCGGCTCCTGCTGGACCGCGAGCACGACGTCGTCCGGCAGGCCCGGCGCGAGCGCGCGGTCGGGGCCGCCGACGACGACGACCTTCGCCGCCCCGGCCGCACGAGCGGCGTCGACCGTCCATGCGAGCAGCGGTCGGCCGCAGAGCGGGTGGAGCAGCTTCGGCGTGGCGGAACGCATGCGCGTGCCCTGCCCCGCGGCGAGGATGACGACGACCGGCGCGGTCACAAGCGTGCATCGTAGCCACGTCGGCCGCCGGAGGGCGGAGCGACGGTCCGAGCTGGCACCGGCCCGCCCTCCGCGAGGGGCCGCGACAGCCGGCACGGCGGGACGCTCGCCGTCGTGCGGCGCGGGCGGGCGAGCGCTTGCACCGGCCGTCGCGGGCGCGGCCGCATAGAATCGTCTGATCCCGTTGGGGGGTCGTCTAATGGCAAGACTCCGGCCTTTGGAGCCGGCTATCCGGGTTCGAGTCCCGGCCCCCCAGTCTTCTCGTCGCACCAGATCTGCGCGGTTCACCCGCGCAGCGGCTCCCCGCGGCGCGTAGGATCGCCCGACACCACCGCCCAAGCGAGAGGGAGGCGACGGATGAAGGAGTTCTACTGCGGAGCGGTCGTGCCGGAGTGCACGGCCCGCTTCGAGGGAGAGACGGAGGAGGCGATCCTGACCCAGGTCGCCCGCCACGCGCACGACGACCACGGCATGGAGCACGTGCCGGACACGGTCGTCGAGGCGGTGCGCGCGCAGATCCGCGAGGTCGAGCAGCCCTAGCTGTAAGTCCCGAGCAGGTTGTTCAGGCGGGTGGCTGGGGTTTGTCGGCCGATGCCTGAGTGTTTGCGGTGATGGTTGTAGTGGTGCAGCCAGCCGTCAAGGGCTGCGGTGCGTTCTGCGCTGGTGCG
>JAEXXR010000661.1 GCA_023405705.1 Actinomycetes bacterium | reverse complement strand
GAGCGGCGATGCGTCGTGCGCGGGCGCGCCGAGCGCGGCGACGCCAGGCGAACCAGCGGCACCGTGCTCGACCGCCCCCGGCGTCCGCTTCAGGAGCCAGCCGCGCAGCTGCCCGTCGCTCGGGCCGGGCAGCGCGACGGCGGTCAGCCCGCGCTCGCTCCAGGCGATCCCGCAGCGGCCGATCGCGGTGTCGAACAGCAGGAAGCCGGACGGTGCGGCCATGCGCTCGACGCTACCACCGCCGCGGGACCGAACTCCGGTCGTCTGCACCCCTCCACGGGGCGCGAACGACCGGAGCTCACCCGGCCGCGACGTGCTTGAGTGCCTCGCGGCGGCTGAGCGGGCTGAGGGCGGCAGCGTGGGTCTCGCAGTAGGCGACCACCCACGCGGGGTCGACCGCCGAGTACGCGCGCAGCGCCCAGCCGATCCCCTTGCGCATGAAGAAGTCGGGGTCGCGCAGGCTCGGTTCGATGCAGTCGGCCAGCAGCGCGACGTCGGTCTCCCCCTTCGCCTTCACCTGCGCGACGAGCGCGGCGCGGCGGCGCCACAGGTCGGGGTCGCGGGCCCACGCGCGCAGGACCGGCGCGAGCCCGACGCGGTCGCGCAGCAGCAGCTCCCCGACCAGCTGCGTGGCGACCTCGTCGACGAGGTCCCACCAGGCGCCGGTCACGACCAGCTCGTCGCAGAGCGGGATCAGGGCGGCCGATCCGGCAGGCGAGCCCGTCGCCGCCGGCTGGCCGTCCGCGCGCGCGGCCGTCGCGCGGTGCGTGCGATACCGCCGATCCCGCAGCAGCGCCAGCGCGAGGTAGCGCTCCTCGCGGTGGCTCGCCTCGCGCCACAGCGCAAGCGCCGTGTCGTGCCACGCCGCGAAGCCGTCGAGCGGGTGGGCGGCGAAGACCGCTCTCGCGATGGCAAGGCGGCCCGGGCGTTGGACGCCGAAGAACGGCAGCGCCGATCTCATGTACCGCTGCATCTCCGGCGCCTTCACCGGATCGGCGGCCTCCGCGAGCGCGACGCGGACGGCGTCGATCAGGGCGCGGTCGGCCTGCGGGGCGGCGGCGGGCCACGACGCGCGGCCGGGCACGGCGGATCTCGGCGCAGCAGAGCGAGCGCCGTCTGCCTCGCTCACCGGCTCATCGGGACGATTCTCGCGCCGCGCGGGCGCGGCTGGCAGTTCTCGCAGACGTAGGTGCCGCGGCCGGCCGCGTGGATCTTCCGGATCGGGCCGCCGCACTCGACGCAGCCCTCGTCGGCGCGGCGGTGGATCAGGAAGCGGTCCTGGAAGGAGCCGCGGGCGCCGTCGAGGTCGCGGAAGTCGTCGATCGAGGCGCCTCTGGCGTCGATGCCGGCCCGCAGCGAGTCGAGGATCGTCTCGCGCAGCAGGTTCCACTGCTCGGTCGTCACTCTGCCGGCCTGGCGCAGCGGGTGGACGCGCGCGCGGAAGAGCGCCTCGTCCGCGTAGATGTTGCCGATCCCGGCTATCCGTCTCTGGTCGAGCAGGAAGGCCTTGACCGGGGCGCGCGAGCCTCTCGCCATCGCTCTCAGGTGCTCGGCGGTGAAGGCGTCGGAGAACGGCTCGACGCCGAGGCGGGCGTCGAGGTAGGCGTTCAGCTCCGGCTCGCCGGCCAGCAGCCAGCCGGTGCCGAAGCGGCGCGGGTCGACGAAGCGCAGGTCGTGGCCGTCGTCGAAGCCGAAGTGGGCGCGCGTGTACGGCGTCCCCTCGGGCGCGTCGTAGAGCAGGTTGCCCGTCATGCGCAGGTGCATCAGCAGGTACAGCTCCTCCTCCGCCTCCCAGATCAGGTACTTGCCACGGCGGCGGAAGGCGACGATCTCGCGGCCCAGCAGCGGCGCGACGACCTCGTTGGGGGCGCGCGGCGAGGTCCAGCGCTCGTCACGCACGGCGTAGGCGACCAGCACGCTGCCGACCAGGCGCGGCTCCAGCTGACGGCGGACCGTCTCGACCTCGGGCAGCTCAGGCATCCGGCGCTGGAGGGTAGCTCAGTGCCCGACGATCGACTTCAGCGCGACGAGCAGCAGGCCGATCAGCGTCAGCGCCCCGCCGGCGATCAGGCTGCGGCCGACGCCGACGCCGGAGGCGCGGTAGGCGGCGAAGGCGTAGATCCCGAGCACCGCGACGCCGAACCACTTGGCGACCGTGTAGGCGGTGTCGAGTTCCATCCAGTCGAGCGCGGCCAGCACGAAGAAGACGATCGGCGCCAGCGCGGCGACGCCGTGCACGGCGATCCCGGCGACGATCTCGCGCCGCTCCTTCGCTCTCAGCGGGCGGTGGAGCTGGATCATCTCCTGCAGCACCTCGGCGTACGCCTCCGCGACCGCGACGACGAAGACGGCGCCGACGATCGAGACGATCGCCGTCCCCGCCGAGGCGTGCTCGTGGCTCAGCACCAGCACGAGCGCGAAGACGACGATCGAGCCGTAGACGACGTTGCCGGCGTGGCCTGAGGTGACGTGGTGGCGGATCCAGCCGTAGAACATCGGTGCGGAGTATCGCCGCTGCGGCGGCGGCTGGTCGGGCAGAATCGGGTTCATGGCGAGCGAAGGGGACGTCCGGCGGATCGCGCTGTCGCTGCCCGAGGTGGTCGAGCGGCCCTCCTACGGGACGCCCGGCTGGCGGGTGAAGGACCGGCTGTTCGCGAGGATGCGCGACGACGGCACCGTCCTGGTCGCCTTCGTCGCCGACGAGGAGGACAAGGCCGCGCTGATCGCCGGCGAGCCGCAGGTCTTCTTCACGACCCCGCACTACGACGGCTACGCGATCGTGCTGGTGCGGCTGTCGGAGGTCGGCGACGCGCAGCTGCGCGAGCTGCTCGTCGACGCCTGGCGGGTGCGGGCGCCGAAGCGGCTGCGCGCCGAGCACGGCGACGGGTTGGGCTGAGGCGAACGTC
>JAEXXR010000655.1 GCA_023405705.1 Actinomycetes bacterium | reverse complement strand
GGCCAGCAGCGTCGCACGCACCTCCGCGCCGAACGGGTCGTCGCCGACGCGGCCGGCGTACGCGACGCGATGGCCGAGCCGCGCGAGCCCGACCGCCGTGTACAGCTCCGCGCCCGCGAGCGTGCGGTGGAACCGCCGCGCCCGCCGCAGCGGCAGCCCGTCGTCGGCGAGCATCAGCCCCATCGCCTCGCCGAAGGTGACGAGCTCGGGGGCCGCCGGGTCGAAGGCCGCCACTACGCCGCAGCCGTCAGCGATTCGCCGCTGTCGGCGTCGAAGACGTGCAGCTTCTCGCCGTCGAGCCACAGCTCGAGCGGCTGACCGACGCTCACCGCCGTGTCGCCGGGCAGCTTCGCGACCGCCAGTCCTCTCGTCGAGACCGGCGTCGCGGCGTCGAGCGCGGTCACGCCGAACGGGAAGTGGACGTGGACCTCCGAGCCGAGCGACTCGACCACCTCGGCCGTCGCCGTGAAGCGATGCCCGGGCCGCTCGCCGGCGTCGGCGGCGAGCGCGAAGGCCTCCGGCCGCGCCCCGAGCACGACCTCGCGGCGGCTGCCGCCGGCCTCGACCGCGCGCCGCAGCCGGTCCGGCAGCGGGACGGCGCCGATCGCCGTCTCGACCGCCCCGTCGGTCAGCGACCCGCGCGCGAAGTTCATCGCCGGCGAGCCGATGAAGCCGGCGACGAACAGCTTCGCCGGTCGCTCGTACAGCTCCTTCGGCGAGGCGAACTGCTGCAGCACGCCGTCGCGCAGCACCGCGACGCGGTCGCCGAGCGTGACGGCCTCGACCTGGTCGTGCGTGACGTAGATCGTCGTCGTCCCCAATCTCTGCTGCAGCCGCGCGATCGCGGTGCGCATCTCGACGCGCAGCTTCGCGTCGAGGTTGGAGAGCGGCTCGTCCATCAGGAAGGCCTTCGGCTCGCGCACGATCGCGCGGCCCATCGCGACGCGCTGGCGCTGGCCGCCCGACAGCTGGCCGGGCTTGCGGTCGAGGTGGTCGACGAGGTCGAGCACCTCGGCCGCCTCGCGCACCTGCTGCCGGATCTGCGCCTTCGGCGTCCTGCTCAGCTTGAGCGCGAAGCCCATGTTCTCGGCGACGGTCATGTGCGGGTAGAGCGCGTAGTTCTGGAAGACCATCGCGATGTCGCGGTCCTTCGGCGCCGTCTCGTTGACGCGCACGCCGTCGATCCGGATCTCCCCGTCGGAGATCTGCTCGAGGCCGGCGATCATCCGCAGCGCCGTCGTCTTCCCGCAGCCGGAGGGCCCGACGAAGATGACGAACTCGCCGTCGGCGATGTCGAGGTCGAGCGAGCGGACGGCGTCATGGCCGTCTCCGTAGCGCTTGCTCACGCCGTCGAGCGTGATCCCAGCCATCCTTGGTCTCCTCCGAGGTCGCAGATAGGTTGCAAGGGCAACCCGGCGTTGGCGGAAGCCTAGCGGTGGAATCGACGTTTGCAACCGGCAAACCTGTCAGATAGGTTGGATGGATGTCGGAGAGACCTTCACCGCCTGGCGCGGTGGCGACGGCGATCGAAGAGCTGGAGCGGCTCGCGCTCGACGAGCTGCGTCCCGGCGAGGCGCTCCCTTCGGAGGGCGAGCTGGCGCGCACGCTCTCGATCAGCCGGCTGACCGTCCGCGAGGCCGTCCGCTCGCTGGAGGCGCGCGGCCTCGTCGAGCTGCGCAAGGGCAGACGGCCGACGGTGCGCGAGCCGAACGGGGCGCTCGCCGGCGACTACTTCCGCACGGCGATACGGCGCGACGCGACCGCCCTCTTCGAGCTGCTCGAGGTCCGCCTCGCGCTGGAGGTGCGGATCGCGTCGCTCGCCGCCACCAACGCCTCGCGCGCCGCGCTCGCGGCGATGACCAACGCGATCGACGGGATGCGCGACGCGACCGACGAGGAGCAGTTCCACGACGCCGACGTCGGCTTCCACGAGGCGCTCGCGGTCGGCTCCGGCAACGGCATGCTGACGCAGCTGATCGAGCAGCTGTCGGAGCCGCTGCGCGTCAGCCGCCGCCACAGCCACCGCGGCCGCCTGCGCGAGGGCCGTCCGTTCGACGAGGTCGTCGAGGCCCATCGCGCGATCCTCTACGCCGTGCAGCGCCGCGACCCGCAGGCGGCCGCGCAGGCGATGGAGGCCCACCTTCGCACCACCGAGCGCGACCTGCGCGCCGCGCTCGAACCCCTGGAGGAGCCAGATGCCTGACCTCGACGACCGCGTGGCGGTCGTGACCGGAGGCTCGCGCGGCATCGGCCGCGCGATCGTCCACCGTCTGCGCGCGGAGGGCGCCCGCGTCGCATCGCTCGACGTGACGCCGCCCGACGAGACGGAGACCTTCGACGCCGCCGACCTGCACGTCGAGGTCGACGTGACCGACGAGGCGGCGGTCGCCGACGCGGTCGCCCGCACGACCGAGCAGCTCGGCGCGGCCCCGACGGTCCTCGTCAACAACGCCGGCGTCAACGCCTACTTCGACGCGGCCGAGATGACGAGCGCGGAGTGGGACGCGTTCTTCGCGCTCGACCTGAAGGCCTGCTGGATCACCGCCCGCGCGCTGCTGCCGGCGATGCGCGCGGCGGGCTCCGGTGCGATCGTCAACGTCGCCTCGATCCACGCGACGCTGACGCAGCAGGGCCGCTTCCCGTACGCCGCCGCGAAGGCCGGCGTCGTCGGCCTGACGCGCAGCCTCGCGCTCGACGAGGGGCCGAACGGGATCCGCGTCAACGCCGTCTGCCCGGGCCTGATCGACACGCAGCTCGCGCGTGAGGGCTTCGCCCGCGACGGTCACGGCGTGACGGTCGCGTCGCTCGCCTCCGAGCATCCGGTCGGCCGCGTCGGCACCCCGCTCGACGTCGCTGAGCTGGTCACGTTCCTGGCGAGCGAGCGGGCCGGGTTCATCACCGGCGCCGCGATCCCGGTCGACGGCGGCGTGGGGGCTCGCCTGTCATGAGGATCGCCCGTCTGGAGACCTTCCTGGTGCCGCCGCGCTGGCTGTTCCTGCGCGTCGAGACCGACGACGGCGTCGTCGGCTGGGGCGAGCCGGTCGTCGAGGGGCGGGCCGAGACCGTCCGCGCTGCCGTCCACGAGCTGGGGGAGGCGCTGATCGGCGCCGATCCGCTGCGGATCGAGGACCACTGGCAGACGCTCACCAAGGGCGGCTTCTATCGCGGAGGCGCGGTCTTCGCGAGCGCCGTGGCGGGGATCGACCAGGCGCTGTGGGACGTCCACGGCAAGGTCCGCGGCGCGCCCGTCCACGAGCTGATCGGCGGCGCCGTGCGCGACCGCGTGCGGATCTACTCGTGGATCGGCGGCGACGACCCGGCCGAGGCGGCCGAGCAGGCGACCGCGCAGGTCGAGGCCGGCCTGACGGCGGTCAAGATGAACGCGACGGGGCCGTTCCGCTTCATCGAGACGCGCGCGCAGGTCGCCGCGACGGTGCGGCGGGCCGAGGTGGTGCGCGAGGCGCTGGGGGAGGAGCGCGACGTCGCGCTCGACTTCCACGGCCGCGTCTCGCCGCCGATGGCGAAGCGGCTGATGGCGGCGCTGGAGGAGGTCGCGCCGCTGTTCGTCGAGGAGCCGGTCGCGCCCGAGCTGGGCCACGCGATCGGCGGCCTCGTCGCCGCCTCGCCGATCCCGGTCGCGACCGGCGAGCGGCTGTTCTCGCGCTGGGAGTTCAAGCCGGTGCTCGACGCCGGCGTCACGGTCGTGCAGCCGGACCTCTCGCATGCCGGGGGGATCTCGGAGGTACGGCGGATCGCGGCGCTGGCGGAGACGTACGGCGCGGCGCTGGCGCCGCACTGCCCGCTCGGCCCGATCAGCCTCGCGGCGTCACTGCAGGTCGCGTTCGCGACGCCGAACTTCCTGATCCAGGAGCAGAGCCTGGGAATCCACTACAACGTCGGCAACGACCTGCTCGACTATCTCGTCGACCGCTCGGTCTTCGCCTTCGCGGACGGCACGATCGCGCGGCCGACGGGACCGGGGCTCGGCATCGAGGTCGACGAGGCGGCGGTGCGCGAGGCGTCCGCGCGCGGCCACAGATGGCGCAACCCGATCTGGCGCGACGCGGACGGCGCCTTCACGGAGTGGTGATGAGCACGACGGCGGAGGTCTTCAGCGAGGTCGTCGCGGAGCTGGGCGAGGGCCCGCTCTGGGACGGCGAGGCGCGACGGCTCGTGTGGGTCGACATCGACGGCCGGCGGGTCCACGTGACGAGCGCCGACGGCAGCGCGACGCGCTCCTACGCGACCCCGGCGCCGGTCGGCGCGGTCGCGCTGCAGGGCGACGAGCGGGGTCGGTCCGGGACGTCCTCGCGGCAGCGTGAGGAGCGGGATGGGTCCGCGTCGGCCGCGCGGCAGCGCGACGAGGGGGAGCGGCCCGCGTCGTCCTCGCGGGAGCGCGAGGAGCGGGATGGGTCCGCGTCGGCCGCGCGGCAGCGCGACGGCGAGCTGCTCCTGGCGCTCGGCGCCGGCTTCGCGCGGTTGTCACTCGACGACGGCGAGATCGTCCCGCTCGCCGACGCGCCGGGAACCGACCCGGCGGTCGCGCGCATGAACGACGCCGCGGTCGATCCCGCCGGCCGCTGGTTTGCGGGCACGAAGGCCTACGACGACCGCCCCGGTGGCGGCACGCTCTACCGGCTCGACCGCGGCGGCCGCGTGACGCCGGTGCTGGAGGGCGTGACGATCTCCAACGGGATGGCCTGGTCCGCCGACGGCAGCACGCTCTTCTACATCGACACGCCGACGAGGACGATCGCCCGCTTCCCGTTCGAGCTGGCCGACGGCACGCTCGGCGAGCGCTCGGTCCACGCCGACACGAGCGCGCTCACCGGCTCCCCCGACGGGATGACGATCGACGCCGACGGCAACGTCTGGGTCGCCTTCTGGGGCGGCTGGTGCGTGCGCTGCTTCTCCGGCGCCGACGGAACGCTGCTGGAAGAGATCGCCATGCCGGTCGCGCAGTGCACGTCCCTGGCCTTCGGCGGCGAGGACCTGCGCCGCCTCCACGTCACCACCGCCCGGGCCGGTCTTTCAGAGGAGCAGCTGCGCGACCAGCCCGACGCCGGCCGCGTCCACGTGCTGGAACCGGGCGTCGCCGGCGTGCCGGCGCGGCGTGCGACGGTCTGAAGGGGGGCACTGAGCCCGCCTCCCCGAAACGACGGACCTCCGCGCTTGCGGGGGTTCAGTTCGAGTCGAGCTGATCGGGCTCGAACCGACGACCTTCGCGCTGCCAGTCGACATTGTGCTCGTCCCTGCGCTTCGGCGAGCGGGCCCAGGCTTGTCAGTCCATGCGCTCTGGCGCTGAAACGCGGACGAGGTCCTCGATGATCTTGAAGTCCTTCAGGTTGTGCGTGACGAGCAGCGCGTCGTGGACGTTGGCGGTGGCTGCGATCGCGAGGTCGGCATTTCGTCCGCGGGGGCTTCCGCCGCGTCTTGCGACTGCGGCCTGCAGTCGTCCCCATTCGCGTGCGACGCGATCGTCGACCGGCAGCGGATCGGGATAGCGCGCCTCGAGCAGGCCGAGTCGCGCTGCGCGCAGCGCTCGCGTCTGGTCATCCGCGGCGACGAGCAGGCCGAAGTGCAGCTCGGCGATCGAGACGGTGCTGATCGCTGATTGCAAGCCGGGCGCGAGCGCCTCGCCGCCGATCAGCACCGAGGTGTCGAGCAGGACGCGCACTGCGGCTAGTCAGCCCACGGGTCGCGCAGGCCAGCGTCGAACGCCTGCACATCGCGTGCGAGCGTCGTGTCCGGCGGCAGGTCCCAGAGGTCGCCGAGGCTCGCGGTGTCGACCCAGCGGCGGCTGCGCACTGGACCGAGCTCGGCGACGGGCCGCCCCGAGACCGTGATCGTGATGTGCTCGCCTGCCTCGGCGCGGCGGAGCACCTCGCCGACGTTGTTGCGCAGCTCTCTCTGCGGCACCGTGGCCATGGCGCCACCGTAGCAGTTCTGCTACCGGCCGGTGATGCGATCTCCGGGGGTATCCGGAGATCGCTCGTCGCCCGTCGCGGCTCAGCCGCGGCGGCGCGCGACGCAGTCGACCTCGAAGCGCGCCCCGAGCGGCAGCGCCGCGACGCCGATCGTGGTGCGGGCCGGTCTGTGGCCCGCGAAGGTGCGCGCGAACGCCTCGTTCATCGCGGCGAAGTCGTCGACGTCGGTGAGGTAGACGCCGGTGCGGATCACGTCCGCGAGGCTGCTGCCCGCGGCCTCCAGCACGATCGCGAGATTGGCGAAGGCGCGCTCGGCCTGGACGGTCACGTCGCCGTCGACCAGCTCGCCGCTCCCGGGGTCGAGTGCGATCTGCCCGGAGCAGTGCACGAGGCCGTCCTCGACGACCGCGTGACTGTACGGCCCGCCGAACGGGATCTCCTGCGCGTTGACTGCGTCCATCGATGGACCTCCTGAAAGGGGATGGCGACCCGCTGAAGGTTGACACATCCTTTGATCCATGGGTAGGATCGTTCAACAATCGTGCCTGCCGTTTCGAACCCCGCCTCCGCGTCGCAGCCCCCGGCCGACGACGACCGCCGCCTCGCCACGACCGCCCCGTACCTGGAGGCGGTGCTCGACTACGCCCGTCGTCGCCCCGTCCGGTTCACAGTCCCGGGCCATCGCGGCGGGCACGGCGCCGACCCCGGCGTGGTCGCGGCGCTCGGACTCGGTGCGCTGCAGTGCGACGTCCCCCGCGACATCGCCGGCATCGACCTCGGCGACGGCTCGCCGTTCGAGCGGGCGGAGCTGGCGGCGGCGCGTGCGCACGGCGCCGGCCGCAGCTGGTTCCTCACCAACGGCGCGACCCAGGGCAACCATGCGCTCTGCCTCGCGCTGGCCGCTCACGGCGAGCGTGTGCTGGTCCAGCGCAACGCCCACGGCAGCGTCCTCGACGGGCTCGTCCTCTCCGGCGGCCGGCCGGCCTGGATCGCCCCGGGATTCGACGCGGCGCTCGGCGCGCAGGGCGTCGTCTCGCCCACCGCGCTCGACGCCGCCCTGTGCGCCGAGCCCGCGGTCACCGCCGTCTTCCTCGTCTCTCCGACCTACTTCGGCGCGGTGGCCGACGTCGAGTCGTGCGCGCGCGTCGCACAGGAACACGGCGCGGTGCTCGTCGTCGACCAGTCGTGGGGGCCGCACTTCGGCTTCTCGCCGGCCGTCCCCGCGAGCGCGCTCGCGCTCGGTGCCGACGCAGTGCTGACCTCGACCCACAAGCTCGCCGGCAGCCTCACGCAGTCGGCGATGCTGCACCTCGCGCTCGAGACCTCGGTCGACGCGGAGACGCTCGGGCGCTGGGTACGGCTGACCACGTCGACGAGCGCGAGCGCGCTGCTGATGCTCTCGCTCGACGGCGCGCGCCGGCAGTTGGAGGCCGGCGGCGCTGAACTGCTCGCCGAGTCGGTCGCGACGGCCGACCGGTTGCGGGGCGAGATCGACCGGCTCGACGGCTATCGCATCCCGCCACGTCCGACCGGCGACGCGGTCGTCGCGTGGGATCCGCTGCGGCTCGTCGTCGACGTCACCGGCACTGGCCTGACCGGTTTCGACGTCGCCGTCGCGGCGCGCGAGCTGCACGACGTCCACTTCGAGCTGGCGACGACCACGAGCGTCGTCGCCGTGCTCGGCACACGCTCGGCGCCGTTCGACCAGGCGCTGCTGCTCAACGCGCTCGAGCGGGCGCGACCGCGGCGGGCGGCGCTCGGGGCGGGCGCGGCGC
>JAEXXR010000640.1 GCA_023405705.1 Actinomycetes bacterium | reverse complement strand
CCTCCCTGCGCGCCGCCTACAACGACGCGCTCGCCGAGCTGGGCGCCGAGGCGGCCGGGCTGCTGCGCGGCTGGGACCAGATGGTCGAGCGGATCACCGCCGACACCTACTCCTACACGGTTCGCGGCCGCGAGATCACCGGCGACAACTACCGCGACTCCCTCTCCGGTCAGAAGATCCCGAAGATCGCGCCGCCGCGGCTCGACGGCTGGGGCGACCGGCTGCGCTTCCTGCTGAAGGAGAACCTGCCCGGCCACTACCCGTACACCGGCGGCGTCTTCCCCTACCGCCGCGCCGGCGAGGACCCGACCCGCATGTTCGCCGGCGAGGGCACCCCGGAGCGGACCAACCGCCGCTTCCACTACCTCTCCGAGGGGCAGCCGGCGGCGCGCCTGTCGACCGCGTTCGACTCGGTCACGCTCTACGGCGAGGACCCGCACGAGCGGCCCGACATCTACGGCAAGGTCGGCAACTCGGGCGTCTCGATCGCGACGGTCGACGACGCGAAGAAGCTCTACTCCGGCTTCGACCTGTGCGCGCCGACGACCTCGGTCTCGATGACGATCAACGGCCCGGCGCCGATCGTGCTCGCCTTCTTCCTCAACGCCGCGATCGACCAGCAGGTCGAGAGGCACCTCGACGCGACCGGCGGCTGGCCTGAGGCCGAGCGCAAGCTCGACGAGCTGTTCGCGGGCAAGCAGCGGCCGGCGTACGGCGGCGAGCTGCCGGCCGGGAGCGACGGCCTCGGGCTGCGGCTGCTCGGCGTATCCGGCGACCAGGTGGTCGAGCCCGAGGTGTACGAGCGGATCAAGGCGGAGACGCTGCGGACCGTGCGCGGGACGGTGCAGGCCGACATCCTCAAGGAGGACCAGGCGCAGAACACCTGCATCTTCTCGACCGAGTTCGCGCTGAAGATGATGGGCGACGTGCAGCAGTACTTCGTCGACCACGAGGTGCGCAACTTCTACAGCGTCTCGATCAGCGGGTACCACATCGCCGAGGCCGGGGCGAACCCGATCTCCCAGCTCGCCTTCACGCTCGCGAACGGCTTCACGATCGTCGAGTACTACCTCGCGCGCGGGATGGCGATCGACGACTTCGCGCCGAACCTGTCGTTCTTCTTCTCCAACGGGATGGATCCGGAGTACGCGGTGATCGGCCGCGTCGCCCGGCGCATCTGGGCGCGCGCGATGCGCGAGCGCTACGGCGCGAGCGCGCGGTCGCAGATGCTCAAGTACCACATCCAGACCTCGGGCCGGTCGCTGCACGCGCAGGAGATGTCGTTCAACGACATCCGCACCACGCTCCAGGCGCTGTACGCGATCTTCGACAACACGAACTCGCTCCACACGAACGCCTACGACGAGGCGATCACCACGCCGACCGAGGAGTCGGTGCGGCGCGCGGTCGCGATCCAGCTGATCATCAACCGCGAGCTGGGGCTGAACTTCACCGAGAACCCGTGGCAGGGCTCGTTCGCGATCGAGGAGCTGACCGACCTGGTCGAGGCGGCCGTCTACGAGGAGTTCGACCGGATCTCCGAGCGCGGCGGCGTGCTCGGCGCGATGGACACGATGTACCAGCGCGGCAAGATCCAGGAGGAGTCGCTCTACTACGAGCGCCGGAAGCACGACGGCAAGCTGCCGCTGATCGGCGTCAACACCTTCCTCCCGCGCGAGGGCGCCGCCGAGGACGCCCCCGAGCCGGAGCTGGCACGCTCGACCGAGGCGGAGAAGCAGGCGCAGATCGTCAACGTGCGCGCCTTCTCGGGGAACGGCGCGGAACGCTCGGCGGCGGCGCTGGAGCGTCTGCGGCAGGTCGCGCTCGCCCGCGAGAACGTCTTCGACGCGCTGCTGGAGGCGGTCAAGTTCGCCTCGCTGGGCCAGGTCTCCGGCGCCCTCTACGAGGTCGGCGGCGAGTACCGGCGCAACATGTAGCTGGCGTGGCCGGCCCGTGCGAGCGGAAGACCGCAGGGTTTTGGGTCTCACAGACCCAAAACCCTGCAGGGTTGCCGGGTGACGCGCTGGTCGACGCGGCCGGCGTGCGCCATGCGCCGGCCGGGCCGGAGGCGCGGATCGTCTGCCTCGTGCCGTCGATCACCGAACTGGTCTGCGACCTGGGGTTGGCGGGACGGCTGGTCGGGCGGACCGGCTTCTGCGTCCATCCGTGGGAGACGGTGCGGACGATCCCGAAGGTCGGCGGGACGAAGGACGTCAAGCTCGACGCGGTCCGCGCGCTCGCGCCGACGCACGTGATCGTCAACGTCGACGAGAACACGCGCGAGACGGCGGAGGCGCTGGCGCGGTTCGTGCCGCACGTCGTCGTCACCCACCCCCTCGGCCCGCTCGACAACCCGCCGCTCTACCGGCTGCTGGGCGGCATCTTCGGCCGCGAGGCCGAGGCGGAGCGGCTGTGCGCGGAGTTCGCCGCCGCGTACGAGGCGCTGACCGGCGGGTCGGCGGGCGGGGCGCGTCCGGCGCGGCCGCCGCAGGACGTCCTCTATCTGATCTGGCGCGATCCCTGGATGACCGTCTCACCCGACACCTACATCGCTCAGACGCTGGCGCTGGCCGGCTGGCGGACGGTCCCCCGGCAGACGGAGGAGCGCTATCCGACCGTCGAGCTGCCGTTGTTCGCCGGCCGCGTCGACCGCGTCCTGCTGAGCAGCGAGCCCTACCACTTCAAGGAGCGTCACCTCGCCGAGGTCGCGGCGCTGGTCCCCGGCGCCGACATCGCCCTGATCGACGGCGAGATGACCTCCTGGTACGGCTCGCGCGCGATCGCCGGCCTGCGCCACCTGGCCGCGCTCGCCGCCCGCGCCGGGGATCGCCGCTGACGCCGCATCCGCCCTGCCCCGCGATCCGGCAAGCGCTGGCGATCTGGGCGCTCCATGCGCCCACGGACGTTCAGAGGTCCGGCCGACGCGGAGCTATCTGCCGGCCTGCGTGCGCAGGAACGTGACGAGCGCGGCGAGCTGGGCTCTCGGGATCCGCCCGCCGAAGTCGGTCGGCATGATGCCTGCGGAGTAGCCCGGGGCGATCACGGCGTCGGGATCGACGATCGACTGGTGGATGAAGGCGGCGCTTCTCCCCGGCAGGACCTCGTCGAGATCCGGGCCGGTCGTCCCGGTCGCTCCTGCCGCGGCGAGCGTGTGGCAGCTCCCGCAGCCGTTGCTCTCGAACGCCGTTCTGCCGGTCGCGAGGACGGCCGCTCCCGCCGCCCCTGCGGTTCCGGTCTCGGTCCCCGTCGTGGTCCGCGACGGCGCGGTCGTCGTCTCCAGCGCGGTGCGGACCGCCCCCGCAGGGCCGCCGGAGGTCGTGGTCCCGCCCCCGTCGCCGCCGCAGGCGGCGAACAGCAGCGCCGTGACGCCGGTCAGGGCTGCTGCGATCGATCGTCGATGCACGACGCGCATCGACCCGTAATACCAGAACACAGTGTGTGAATTCGGTGTCAAACGTCTTTCGGCTAAGGTCACGCGCCATGACCCGCATCGCCTTCGCCACCTGCGCCGAACTGACCGTGCTCGACCCCGACGACGAGCTGCTCGCGGAGGCCGTGCGGGCGCTCGGCGCGGAGGTGCGGCCGGAGGTGTGGGACGACGGCGCGGTCGACTGGAGCGCCTACGACCTCGTGCTCGTCCGCTCGCCGTGGGACTACCACCTGCGCCGCGACGCCTTCGTCCACTGGGCGCAGCGGGTCGAGTCCGTCACGCGCCTGCGCAACGCCGCCGCGACGATCGCCTGGAACACCAACAAGACCTATCTGCGCAGGCTCGCCGCGCAGGGCGTGCCGACGGTGCCGACGGCGTGGGTCGGGGGCACCT
>JAEXXR010000637.1 GCA_023405705.1 Actinomycetes bacterium | reverse complement strand
CCGTCAGCAGCTCGTCGAGCTGCTCGAGCGTCGGCAGCTCCTCGCCCGTCACGAGTGCGAGCTCGCGCTCGGCGAGCGCGGCGAGCGCCTCGTAGGGCTCGGCGGCGCTCATGCGGTCGGGGCGGCCGGCGCGTTCGCGGCGGTGCCGATCTGGTCCCACGCCTCGCGCAGCTCTCTCAGCAGGCCGTTGACCTGCTCGAGCTTCTCCGGGTCCTGTCTGATCCGCCCCTCGGCGATCAGCCGCTGGCAGAAGATGTAGATCGACTCCAGCCGCTGGGCGACCTCGCCCTGGCTCATGTCGAGCGTCGCGAGCAGGTGGTCGATGATCGCCTCGGCCCGCCGCAGGCGGTCGTGCGAGGTCTGGATGTCGCCGCTGCCCATCGTGATCGCAGCCTGGTGGAGGAAACGGCAGGCGCCGTCGTAGAGCATGACGACGAGCCGCTCCGGCGGCGCGGTCAGGACCGCGCTCTCACGATAGGCCTGCGGCGACGCCGCGAGATTGATGCTCATTGGCCTTCCGGGGATCGAGGGATGAAACCAACCGTCTTGCCTGGTGATCGGATCGGCGGCGCCGAGATTGAGCCGGCAGCCGCGATCCGGTCAGTTCGGCGTGGATCAGCCGAGCGCGCCGAGCTGGCCGGAGAGCCACTGGCTCTGCTGCTGGCTCTTGGCGAGCGCGACCTCGAGCGCGGTGAACATCGCCGTCAGCGATCTCTCCCGCAGCGCGAGGCGCTGGTCCATCTGGGTCATCTGGTTCTTGAGCGTTCTCAGCTCGTTGTCGGCGCCGTCGATGCGCGATCTGATCACGCCGTCGGTCTTGACCGCCGTGTCGAGCGACGCCTCGAAGGCGCGCGCCCAGCCGCCGGCGTTGTCGACGCCCTGCAGCAGGTTGCGGACGCCGTTGGGGTCCTCGGTCAGCGCTCTCGTCAGTCTCTCGACGTCGAGCGTCAGCTTGCCGGCGAGCGTGTCGGCCGAGGTCTTGTCCGCGACCGCGCCGGTCGAGACGCCGAGGTCGGCGAGGCTGTCCATCGTCAGCGGCAGGCCGTCGACGGGGGTGTAGATCCCCCGGCGCATCGTGTCGAGCACGCTGCTCAGCTGCCGGTCGCCGAACAGCACGCCGGCCTTCAGCTGCGCCGTCGTGCGTCTGTCCGGGACGCCGTTCTTGATGTCCTGCTGCGTGCGGCTGTCCGGGACCGACTTCTCGTTCAGCTTGGAGCGGACCGCGTCGACCGCCGCGTTGTAGGCGTCGACGAATGCCTGCACCTTCTTCTGGATCGCCTCGGTGTCGGCGCCGGGCGCGCCGACCGAGACGGTCACCGGGCCGCTCGCGCTCGTGACGCCTCTCAGCGTGACGGTGACGCCGGGGATCGCGTCTCTGATGACGTTGTCTCTCGAGGTTCTCGAGACGCCGTCGATCGTGTAGATCGCGTCTCTGCCGGCGCGGGCCTTCGTCGGGTCCTCCGCCAGCGTCGCGGTCGCGTCGACCGTGATGAATCTCGCGTCGGCGCCCGTTCTGCGGCTGGAGAGGACGATCGAGCCGTCCTCGAGCGCGGCGGCGTAGACCGTCGCGTCTCTGTCGCTGTTGATCTGGGTCGCGAACTCCTGCGCCGTCATGCCGGCGGTGTAGGAGGTCGCGTGGCCGTCGATCGTGACGAAGCCGTCGCTGGCGGGGCTCGTGAAGCTGAAGGTCCGCTGGGCGGCGTTGGCCAGCTGCGAGACCTCGATCTGGTACCCGCCGACGCCGGCGCCGGAGCTGCTCGTGACCGAGACCTTTCTGTCGTCGGTCGACGTGACCGACTGGGTCTGCGCCCACAGCCCGACCGAGCGCAGGTCGGCGGCGGCGGTCTGGACCGCTCTCAGCTTCGTCTGGAAGTCTCTGAGCAGCTGCTGACGGGTCTCGATCAGCGTCTGCTTCGTGTCCAGCAGCGCCCGCGGGCGGCGCTCGAGCGCCATCATCTGGGCGATGATCGCCCCGGTGTCGAGTCCGGACGCGAGGCCCCCGATGCTCATGGTCGACATCAGTCGAGCCCTCCGTTGGTCGTGACGTCGAGCAGCTTGCTCGGCGGGATTCTGCGCAGCAGGTTGCCGTCGAGGTCGCGGACCTCGATCGACAGGCGCCCGGTGTCCGCATCCTGCGCGAAGCGCAGCTCGCGGCCCTGGGCGCGCAGCTTCTGGTAGGCGCGTGAGGCGGCGTCCATCGCGTCCAGGACCTCCTGGGGCGGTGCGTCGGGGATCGTGTCGACCGAGATGTCCGCACGCACGACGGGAGCCGGCCGCACCGACCGTGACGCAGGCGACGGCACGCCGTGCGCAGGGCGGTAGCTGCCGGGTCCGACGGGCGCGACATCCAGGTTCATGGGCGAATCCTCCGGGCGTCCACCCCCCGGTGGGACGCCGTCTCCATTGCGGTCATCCATCGTGGTCGGCGCGCCGCAGGGGAACTTGAGGGGTCCTCGACGGACGATCGAGGACCGCCGCCGATCAGGCCGCCAGGGGCTCGAGCCGCTGCAGCAGCCGCGCCGCACGGACGTCCTCCGGATCGATCGCGTGCGCCTCGCGCGCGAAGTCGAGCGCCTCGTCGTTCATCCCCTGCGCGACGGCGGCCTGAGCGATCCCGACCAGCGCGCGCACATCGCCAGGGTCCTCGCTGCAGACGGCCATCCACTCCTCCGCCGCCGAGGCGACGAAGCCGCGGCGGAGGTACATCCCGGCGAGCAGCTCGCGGCGCTCGCGCGGGGGCAGCGGGGTGCGCTCGACCAGCGCGACGAGCTGGCCGAACGCGTCGACCTCCTCGACGCGCAGCAGCGCCTCCAGCGTGACGGCGAGCAGCGGCACGGACGCGGCCGGCAGCTGCGCGAAGGACGGCTCCCCGCCCGCGGCGAGCGCGAGCCAGCCCGCGAACAGCTCGCGGTCGCCCGCCTGCAGCTCGTCGGTCGCCGCGAGCACGGCGGCGGCCCCATCGGCGTCGCCGCCGGCGATGCGGCCGAACAGCTCGCTGCGACGGGCGTAGCGGGCATGCGGCTCGCCGTCGGCGAGCAGTGCGGACT
>JAEXXR010000601.1 GCA_023405705.1 Actinomycetes bacterium | reverse complement strand
GAGCGGCGCGCGCCGAGGGCGCCGTCGCGGGCCGCAGCGGCCCGCCGGCCGGGCCCTGGCCGATCAGAAGAAGCCGGCGACGCCGGCGGCGCGCAGCGCCAGCACGACGATCACGAAGCAGGAGATCGTCATCACGCCGATCTCGCGGCGCACGATCGTCAGCACGACGACGCGCTGCTCGGCCGTCGGCAGCTCGCCGACCTCCTGCGAGCTGGCGAAGCCCTTGCTCTCCATGATCGCCTCGGCGGAGCCGATCCGCAGCTGCTCGGCGATGAACGAGATCGCGAGCGGCAGCACGCCGTAGAGGATGTGCAGATCGCCCTTGGGGGAGTGGCCGAGCACGAGCAGCAGGGTGCCGATCAGCACCTGGGCGAGTATCGCCGCCTGCCCGGCGCGCAGCAGGCGCCAGAAGACGAGGCTCGGCTGGACTCTCACCCAGGCCCACGCCCCGACGAGCCCGGCGGCGAGATTGAGGGCGAGCACGAGCACGCCGACGACGATGTGAACGGTGGCCATCTTGCGCCTTTCAGCACATGCATATCGACACTTTAAGCACTAAGTAACACGTTGTTACAAGCTTCTACGGACTGGTGATATAACCACGGCGGAGATGCTCACTACGTACGGTCCCGCCATCGTCTTCGTCGTCCTCGGTGCTGTCATCGGCGGCGTGTTCGTGACCCTCGGCTCGGTTCTCGGGCCCAAGCGCGCGGGCTCCACGCGAGAGGCGCAGGTCACCCCCTATGAATGCGGCCTGCCCTCCGAGGTGAGAGGCAACTTCCGCTTCGGGATCAGCTTCTACCTGATCGCGATGCTGTTCATCCTCTTCGACATCGAGGTCATCTTCCTCTACCCGATCGCTGTTCAGCTGAAGGCGTTCGGGACCTTCGCACTGGTGGAGACGATCGTCTTCATCACGCTGCTGATGGTGGCCTTCGTGTACGTCTGGCGCCGAGGTGCGCTCGAATGGAAATAACTCGCGCAAAGCTCGGCGAGCCGCAGGTTGAAGGCGGCGGCGAGCAGTTCCGGATCCAGCAGCAGCGCGCCCGCGACATGCTGCGCGGCGATCTCACCGACGCCGAGCTGGAGGCCTACGTCGAGGAGCGCGTCCTCACGACGACGCTCGACAAGGTCACCGCCTGGGCGCAGGGCAACTCGATGTTCCCCGCGACCTTCGGCCTCGCCTGCTGCGCGATCGAGATGATGTCGCTGCCGGGCGCCCGCGTCGACATCGGCCGCTTCGGCTTCGAGGCCTTCCGCGCCTCGCCGCGCCAGGCCGACATGCTGATCCTCTCGGGTCGCGTGTCGATCAAGATGGCGCCGATCGTCCGCCGCATCTACGACCAGATGCTCGAGCCGCGCTGGGCGATCTCGATGGGCGCCTGCTGCTCCTCGATGGGCGTCTTCAACAACTACGCGATCGTGCCGGCCGACAAGTTCATGCCGATCGACGTCCACGTGCCCGGCTGCCCGCCGCGCCCGGAGGCGCTCGCGCACGCGATCCTGAAGCTGCGCTCGAAGGTCCACGGCAACCCGCCGAAGGGCTGGCGCGAGCGCTACGAGGCGATCGGCACCGAGGAGGTCGTCGGCGACGCCGACCGCCCCGGCGTCAACGCGATCAACGTCTTCCAGTCCGGGGAGACCCAAGGTGCCTGACGCGACAGGTCTGGAGCTGATCGCTCAGGACCTGCGCGAGAAGCATCCCGACGCGGTCCTCGACACGCTCCACTTCCGCGGGGAGGCGACGATCTCCGTCGACCCCGCCCAGGTCCACGACGTGCTCTCCACGCTGAAGGCACGCGGCTACGACTTCCTCGCCAGCCTCCACGGGGTCGACTACTACCCCGAGGAGCCGCGCCTCAGCGTCCACTACCAGCTGCTCGACATGACGAACGTCGACCGCGTCTGCGTGAAGGTCCGCCTTCCGCTCGACGCGCCGGTGGTGCGCTCGGTCTGCGACCTGTGGCCGGGCGCCAACCACCCGGAGCGCGAGGTGCTCGACATGTTCGGCGTCGTCTTCGACGGCCATCCGGACCCGCGCCGCATCCTGATGCCCGAGGACTACGAGGGCCATCCGCAGCGACGCGACTTCCCGATCGGCGGCGAGCCGGTCATCTTCACCTACAACGAGGACAAGATCCCGGGGTGGACCAGATGAGCGCCCTCAGCGACTACCGCAGACGCGAGGAGTCCGTCTCCTACTCCGCCGAGCCCGCCGGCATGGGGCTCGAGCAGGAGATGATGACGGTCAACATGGGTCCGCATCACCCCTCCACGCACGGGGTGCTGCGCCTGATCCTCACGCTCGAGGGCGAGATCGTCCGCGACATCAAGCCGATCATCGGCTACGTCCACACCGGCATCGAGAAGACGGCCGAGCAGAAGGCCTACTGGAAGGTCATCCCCGTCGTCGAGCGGATGGACTACCTCTCCTACTACTTCAACTCGTACGCCTTCTGCGGCGCCGTCGAGAAGCTGCTGGAGGTCGAGGTCCCCAAGCGCGCGCAGTACCTGCGCGTCGTGCACATGGAGCTCAACCGCATCATGTCCCACCTGGTCTGGCTCGGCACGAGCTGCATCGACCTCGGTGCGATCGGCATGTGGTGGTACGCCTTCCGCGAGCGCGAGGCCGTGCTCGACCTGTTCGAGATGTCCTCGGGCCAGCGCATGCACACGCGCTACTTCCAGGTCGGCGGCGTGATCGAGGACATCCCGTCCGGCTGGGTCCAGCGCGTGAAGAGATTCACGAAGGAGATGCGCGACCGCTCCGAGCAGTACAGCGCGCTCCTGGACAAGAACGAGATCTTCCTCCAGCGCATGCGCCACACCGGCGTCGTCGACGAGCAGACGCTGCTCGGCCTCGGCGTCACCGGCCCGCTGCTGCGCGCGACCGGCAACCCGTGGGACCTGCGCAAGGCCGCGCCGTACAGCTCCTACGAGGACTTCAGATTCCGCATCCCGGTCGGGACGACGGGCGACAACTACGATCGCTACCGCGTCCGTCACGCCGAGATCCTCGAGTCCTGCGAGATCATCGACCAGGCGCTCGACGGCCTCCCCGAGGGTCCGTTCATCACCGAGGACCGCAAGGTCGCGCTGCCCCCGCGGCATGAGCTGGCGACCTCGATGGAGGCGCTCATCCACCACTTCAAGCTGGTGACCGAGGGCTTCCGCGTGCCGCCGGGCGAGGTCTACTGCCCGATCGAGTCGCCGCACGGCGAGCTCGGCTGCTTCGTGCGCTCCGACGGCTCCTCGAAGCCCGCGCGCGTGCACATGCGCGACCCCTCGTTCGTCAACCTTCAGGCGACCGCGCCGGCGACCCGCGACACCTACATCGCGGACCTCGTCGCGACGCTCGCGATGCTGGACCCCGTCCTCGGAGGAGTGGACCGCTGATGTCCGAGCACCCTGGGGCCGTCGCTCGCTACGGGCACGGCTCGCGCATCCCCGGCTGGGACGACTCGGTCGATCTCAGCAAGGACCCGGCGCCGGTCCCCGACCCGGCGACGACGCCCGTCCCGGACGCGCTGCGCGCGCAGATCGAGGCGGCGATGGCGAAGTACCCGAACTTCCGCTCGGCCGCGATCCCGGCGCTGCACGCGGCGCAGGACCTGCACGGCTGGTGCTCGCCGGAGGCGATCGCGCAGGTCGCCTGCGTCATGCGCCTCACGCCGGGCTACCTGACCGCCGTAGCGACCTTCTACGACATGTTCGAGACCAAGCCGGTCGGCAGACAGAGAGTCTACGTCTGCACGAACATCTCCTGTTCGCTGCGCGGCGGCCGCGAGCTGCTCGCCGCGGTGCAGGAGGCCGCCGGCGAGGACCCCGACTTCAACGTGCGCGGCTTCGAGTGCCTCGGCGCCTGCGACATCGCGCCGATGGCCTCGGTCAACGGCGAGTTCGTCGGCCCGCTCGAGCTGTCCGACGCGGAGCAGCTCGTCGCGGACCTGCGCGGCGGCCGCGAGGTGCTGCCCGACAAGCAGCTTGCACGGCGCGCCTGCGCCGACCCAGGAGCAAAGGCATGAGCGACAAGCTTCTCTTCGACCGGATCGACGAGCCCGGGCTCGACACGATCGAGGTCTACCAGCGCCGCGGCGGCTACGAGTCGCTCAAGAAGGCGCTGAGAATGAGCCGCGAGGAGGTTCTCCAGAACCTGCTCGACTCCGGCCTGCGCGGCCGCGGCGGCGCCGGCTTCGCGATGGGCAAGAAGGTCTCGTTCCTGCCCAGAGGGGCGATGGACGTCTACCTCGTCTGCAACGCCGACGAGTCGGAGCCGGGGACCTTCAAGGACCGCGAGCTGATGCAGAAGTCGCCGCACATGCTGATCGAGGGCATGGTCATCGCCGCCTACGCGGCCGGCGCCAACCGCTCCTTCATCTACATCCGCGGCGAGTACGAGCTGCAGGCGATGAAGCTCGAGGCCGCGATCCACGAGGCGAACGAGGCCGGCTTCCTGGGCGACTCGATCCTCGGCTCCGACCACTCGCAGACGCTCGTGCTGCACCGCGGCGCCGGCGCCTACATCTGCGGCGAGGAGACCGGCCTGCTCGACTCGCTCGAGGGCAAGCGCGGCAACCCGCGCCTGAAGCCGCCGTTCCCGGCCAACCAGGGCCTCTACCAGGGCCCGACGCTGATCAACAACGTCGAGACGCTCGCGACGGTGCCGCACATCATCGACATGAGCGGCACGGAGTACGCGAAGCTCGGCGTCGAGAACTCGGCCGGCACGAAGCTGATCTCGATCTCCGGCAACGTCCAGAGACCGGGCAACTACGAGATAGAGCTGGGGATGAAGTCGAGAGACATCATCTACGGCCTCGCGGGCGGCCCCGAGCCGGGCAGAGAGATCAAGTTCTGGTTCCCCGGCGGCTCCTCCTCGCCGGTGCTGAAGCCCGAGGACCTCGAGCTGCCCTACGACTTCGACTCGATGGCGAAGGCCGGCTCGATGCTCGGCTCCGGCGCGATCATCGTCGTCGACGACTCCAACTCGGTCGTCGACGTCGCGCTGACGCTGGCGAAGTTCTACAGACACGAGTCGTGCGGCAAGTGCACCCCGTGCCGCGAGGGCACCAACTGGACCGTGAAGATGCTGCAGCGGATCCACGCCGGCGACGCCACGCCGATGGACCTCGACATCATCGCCTCCGTCCAGGACCAGATCATGGGCAACTGCCTCTGCGTGCTGGGCGACGCGATGGCGATGCCGCTGTCCTCGATGGTCGCCAAGTTCCGCGACGAGTTCGAGCAGTACATCGAGGAGAAGCGCGCCGCCGCCGGCTTCGGGGACATACCCGAGCCGACTCCGATCGCCATCGCTGGAGCCGCCTGAGATGCCGCGCCCTGAACAGAGATTCGTCACCTTCTCGATCGACGGTCGCGAGGTCAGCGCCCCTGCCGGCGTGATGCTGGTCGACGGCGCCAAGTACGGCGACGTCGAGATCCCCGTCTTCTGTTACGAGCCGAAGCTCGGCGCGCCGGTCGGCGCCTGCCGCATGTGCCTCGTCGAGGTCGAGGGGATACCGAAGCTCCAGACCGCCTGCTCGACGCCGGTCAAGGACGGCATGGTCGTCCACACGCAGACCGACCGCGTGAGAGAGGCGCAGAACTCGGTGATCGAGTTCCTGCTCGTCAACCACCCGCTCGACTGCCCGGTCTGCGACAAGGGCGGCGAGTGCCCCCTGCAGGACATCACCTTCGGCTGGGGTCGCGGCATATCGCGCATGGTCGAGCCCAAGCGGCACTTCAAGAAGCCGCTGGAGCTGTCGCCGCTGATCGCGATCGACCGCGAGCGCTGCATCCTCTGCTACCGCTGCGTCCGCTTCTCGCAGGAGATCTCCGAGGACTACCAGCTGGTCCTCAACGAGCGCGGCGCCTCGACCTTCGTCGGCACGTTCGACGGCCATCCGTACGTCGCGCCGTTCAGCGGCAACATCATCGAGCTGTGCCCGGTCGGCGCGCTCACCTCGCGCGCCTACCGCTTCCGCGCGCGGCCGTGGGACATCGAGGGGGCGGGCTCGGTCTGCACCCACTGCCCGGCCCAGTGCAACGTCGAGTTCACCGTCCGCGACGAGCGCGTCCTGCGCGTCCTCGCGCGTGACAACGACGGCGTCGACGACGGCTGGCTGTGCGACAAGGGCCGCTTCGCCTACCAGGCGATCCACAGCGAGGAGCGGATCACCGATCCTCTCGTGCGCGACGCCGACAGCGGCGAGCTGGTGCCGGCGACCTGGGAGTACGCGCTCGACGTCGCCGCCTCCGCGCTGGCGGCCGGCGGGTCGAAGACCGCGGCGCTCGCCGGCGGCACGACGACCAACGAAGAGGGCTTCCTGCTCCAGCGCGTCGTGCGCGAGGCGCTGAAGTCGCCGCACGTCGACTCCCGCGCCGGCCTCCCGCAGGTCGACCTGGAGCTGCAGCAGGCGCTCGCCGCGCCGGGCCTGCAGGCGACGATCCCGGACCTCGAGTTCGCGCACACCGTGCTCGTGCTCGGGACCGACCCGATCGACGACGTCGCCTCGCTGGACCTGCGCATCCGCAAGGGCGTGCGCCGCAACGGCGTCAAGCTCGCCGTCGCGACCAGCCGCCCGAGCGCGCTGGACCCGAACACGAAGCTGTGGCTGCGCTACGCCCCCGGCGGCGAGCACGCCTTCGTCGCGGCGCTGGAGGCGGCGGTCACCGGCAGCGGCGACCTGAACGCGCTCTGCGACGCGGCCGACGCCGACCCGAAGGCGCTCGACGCGCTCGCGACGCTCCTGAAGGAGGGCGGCGAGGACGTCGTCATCCTCTGGAGCCAGCGGCTCGGCACGACCCCGCTGCCGGCGCTGCTGAACATCGCGGCCGCGCTGAGACTGGCCGACCGCGACGGCGCCGGGCTGATCGAGGTGCCGGTCGGCGGCAACGGCCGCGGCCTGCGCGAGATCGGCTTCCAGGGCAATGCCGGCCCGGGCCTCAGCGCCCCGAAGGCCGCCGGCAAGTCCGCCCGCGAGATCGCCGCCGCGCTCGCGTCGGGCGACCTCTCGACGCTGTGGCTGCTCCACGCCGACCCGGTCCGCGACTACGCCGACCGCCGGCTGTGGGAGCGCGCCGCCGCGAACGCCGACGCGCTCGTCGCCCACGCGACGCTGCTGAACGACACGCTGCGCCAGCACGCGACCGTCGTCTTCCCGGCCGAGTCCTACGCGGAGAAGGAGGGCACGATCGTCAACCTCGACGGCCGCGTCCAGCGCCTCCGCGTCGCGATCGGCCGTCCCGGCGCCGTCCGCGCCGAGTGGCAGGTGATCGCCGACCTCTCCAAGCGGCTCGGGCTCGACCTCGGCGTCCTCACGGGCCCGATGGCGACCAAGCAGCTCGTCGAGGCCGTCCCCTTCTACGCCGGCCTGACGCTGGAGGAGATCGGCGGCCGCGGCGTCCGCTGGCAGGAGCGCGAGGCCGCCTCGGCCGCTCCGGCCGCGCCCGCGGGGCCGTTCGAGACCGGCGAGCCGCTCGCGGCGCCGAGACCGAACGGCGCGCTGCGCCTCGGCACCTACCGCCCGATCTGGGCGGCGCCCGAGGTCGAGGTCTCGCCGGCGCTGAAGTTCCTGGCCGCCAAGCAGCAGGCCGAGCTGTCGCCGGTCGACGCCGACCGTCTCGGCCTCGACAACGGCGCGAAGGTCTCCGTCACCGCCGGTGACGCGACCGTGCTCGCAAAGGTCTTCGTCCGCGGCAACGTCCCCGCCGGCACCGTCTTCCTCGCGGAGGCGACGGCCGAGCAGTCCGCGACCGAGCTGCTGGGCGAGGAGCCCCGGCTCGTGGAGGTCCGTCCCGCATGAGCGCGAAAAGCTGCCGCCTGCGGCCTTGCTTTCCGGGCACGAACTCGGCAGAGCCTCGTTCGCGCGCGTCCGTTGGAAAGGATCTGAAGTGAGCGCTGTGCTGACCTTTGCCGAGGTCGGATTCGCCGAAGCGTGGTGGATCGGGATCATCAAGGCGGTCATCATCTTCCTGGTCGGCTTCACGCTCGTCCCGCTGGCGCTGATGCTCGACCGCAAGCTGATGGGCCGCATGCAGATGCGCTACGGCCCCAACCGCGTCGGCCCCTACGGCGCGCTGCAGCCGATGGCCGACATCGGCAAGCTGCTGTTCAAGCAGCAGTTTCGCCCGAGAACGTCGGTCGGCTTCCTGTTCGCGGCCGCCCCGGCGATCTCGATGGTCTGCGCGGCCGGCGCCTTCGCGGTGATCCCGTTCGGCGACACCGTCGACATCTTCGGGACCGAGGTCGGCCTGTACGGCATAGACGTCTCGATCGGCCTGCTCGTCGTCTTCGCCTTCTCCGCGCTGTCGGTCTACGGCCTGATGCTCGGCGGCTGGGCCTCCGGCTCGAAGTACTCCTTCCTCGGCGCGATGCGCTCCGCCGCGCAGCTGATCTCCTACGAGGTCTCGATGGGCCTCTCGCTGCTCGGCGTCGTGATAACCGCCGGCACGCTGTCGCTGACCGGGATCGTCGAGGCTCAGAACGGAATGTGGTACATCATTCCGCAGCTGATCGGCTTCGTCGTCTACATCGTGGCCGCGTTCGCCGAGACCGGCCGCCCGCCGTTCGACCTCTCCGAGGCCGACGCCGAGCTGGTCGGCGGCTACTCGACCGAGTACGGCGGCGGCCGCTTCGCCGCCTACTACGCGGCCGAGTACTTCCACATGGTGATCGCCTCGGCGCTCGCCGTGACCGCCTTCTTCGGCGGCTGGCTGCTGCCCTTCGGCATCGACCCGCCGACCTGGGTCGACCCGATCGTCGTGATCGTCAAGACGGTCCTGGTCGTCTGCTTCTTCATCTGGGCGCGCACGACGTTCCCCCGTCCGCGCTACGACCAGCTGATGTCGCTCGGCTGGAAGATCCTGCTTCCCCTGGCCACGGCGAACGCGCTCGTGACCGCAATCATCGTGGTGGTGACGCACTGATGCCCTGGAATCCCGGCGAGGACGTCGTCGCCGTCCAGCGCGCGCCGGAGCCCGGCGGCGTCGGCGGCGTCTACCGTGCCTTCGGCGAGACGCTGCGCGGCCTGAAGACGACCTTCGCTCGCATGCTGGAGAGACCGATCGTCTACCAGTACCCCGAGCAGAAGGTCCCGGTCTACCCGCGCTTCCGCGGACGGCACAAGCTGCACAAGTTCGCCGACAGCGGATTGGAGAAGTGCGTCGGCTGCTCGCTCTGCGCCGCCGCCTGCCCGGCCGACTGCATCCGCGTCGTCGCGGCGGAGAACACGCCCGACCACCGCGTCTCGGCCGGCGAGCGCTACGCCGCCGTCTACGAGATCAACCTCTCGCGCTGCATCTTCTGCGGCTACTGCGAGGTCGCGTGCCCGTTCGACGCGATCACGATGGGCCACGACTACGAGATGTC
>JAEXXR010000650.1 GCA_023405705.1 Actinomycetes bacterium | reverse complement strand
CAGCGCCCACGCGAGCGGGTCCTCGAGGAAGGCCGCGTAGATCAGCGTGTGGACGATCAGCGCCGCGAACGCCGCGGCGACCGCCGCCCGCGCGGGCGTCGCGGAGGCACCGCGCAGCAGCCGCGCGAAGGCGGCGGCGAGCAGCGCGACGTAGACGAGCAGCCCGACGACGCCCTGCTCGGCGGCGACCGTCACGGGGATCGTGTGCGAGGTCGCGGCGGCCTCGCCCTCGGTGCGGTGCTGGGCGCGGTACTCGGACTCGAAGGCGCCCGAGCCGTAGCCCTGCAGCGGCCGCTGCGCGAACAGGTCGGTGCCGCCGCCGATCAGCCCGAAGCGGCCGCTGGAGGAGGCGTCGAGGTTGTCCGGGTCGATCCCGAAGGTGCCGGGGGTGGCGAAGGCGGCGGCGCCCGCGACGAGCACGATCGCGGCGGCCGGCAGCAGCGTCCGGCGGGCCCCCCACTGCAGGACCGCCAGCACGGCGAGGCCGACCAGCAGCGCGACGAAGCTCGACTGCGACAGCGTCAGCACCAGCCCCGCCCACAGCGCCGCGAGCACGAGCGCACCCGCCCACAGCAGGCGCGTCGCCCGCGTCCACAGCATCGCCGCCGCGACCGCCAGCATCGCGACGACGAGGAAGCGCCCGTAGATGTTGGGGTCGAAGAAGACCGAGTTGGTGCGGAAGTAGGTGTGCAGCTCGTTGGAGGCGATCAGCTTCGGGTTGAGGAAGATGTGTCTGGTCGCGTACTCGACGTAGCCGATCCCGCTGAAGACCAGCGCGAGCCCGACCAGCACGCCGAAGCAGGCCTTCAGCAGCCGCGGCGTCCACTCGACCTGCGCCAGCAGGATGAACAGCAGCGCGAACGGGACGTAGAAGAAGGCGATCTGCTGGAGCGCCTTGTCGAAGCCGTCCGAGTAGGTCGCCTGCACGCCGTAGAGCAGCACCAGCAGCGCCAGCAGCCGCTCCAGCCAGCCCGGCGACCAGTCGCGCTCGGGCGCCGGCAGCTCCGGATCGGCGCGCAGGGCGGGCACGACGAAGGCGAGCGCGCCGGCGGCGACGACGAGGTAGAGCGGCACGAGCAGGTTCGAGGTCGTGCCGCCGACCTCCAGCGGGATCCGGAACGGCAGCGCCGCGACGGCCAGCACCGGCAGCAGCAGCGGCTTGCGCGTCATCGCCCAGGCGAGCGCGCAGACGGCCAGCAGCCCGATCGCCGCGGCCACGACGGCCGGCCCCGGGTTGTCGCGCACGACGCGCAGCTGCGGCGAGTCCCAGATGTCGGAGACGAGCAGGACCGGCGCCAGCACGAGCGCGCCCGCCATCGCCCAGGCGCGCAGTCGCGGGGAGCGCGCGACGAGCGCGCAGGCGACGAGGAGGACGGCGGCGACCGCGCCCGCCTCGGGCGCCGGACCGGCCAGCGCGAAGGGGGCCGCAGGCATGAGGCGGCGGAGTTTAGAGACCCGTTCCCCTGTCCTCTGCACGGGGGCGTGCGGTCTGAACGCTGGGCGATCCTCTAGCCTGTGGTCGCGATGCGTCGACGTGCGTCCAAGGCCCTCGCGCTCGTCCCCGTCCTCGTTGCGACTCTCGCCCTCGCCGCCTGCGGCAGCGACGGCACCAGCGTGGGACAGGGGTACGAGGCCCCCAAGACCGGTGCCGGCACCCGCCAGGCGGTGGCGTTCGATCCCCGCGACGAACCGCTCGGCTGCTTCCGCTCCAAGGGCGTCGAGGCCGACAAGGACGCGCGCTACCGCGACCGCATCAACATCCTGCCAGCCACGACGCAGGCGTTCGTCACCTTCACCGGCACGCTCCAGGACGCGCAGAGCCGTGCGCTGCGCAACACCGAGGACGCGGCCGGCGCCCAGGCGATCGGGCCGGCGCTGTTCACGGTCGGCGACCTCGGCGACCCGGAGCTGCAGAAGATCGAGGACTGCCTCGACGCGCGGGGCACCAGATACTGATGCCGGCGCTCACGCCCACCCGCAAGCGGATCCTGATCGGGATCCTCTGGCTGATCCCGATCGTCGGGATCGTCTGGTGGGCGAGCAACCAGGAGGCGCCGACGCTGCCCAGCGACGCCGGCGGCATCCTCGCGCTCGTCGGCGCGCTCGGGCTCTACGCCGTCGCGACGCTGATGCGCGCCGAGCGCTGGGACCGGATCCTGCGCCGCGCCGGCGTCGACTGCAGACGCGCCGACGTCTACGCGCTGACACCGGTCGGCTACATGGGCAACAACGTCCTGCCGGCGCGCGGCGGCGAGCTGCTGCGGACCTTCCTGCTCGGCGCCAGAGCGCCCGGCTCGACGAAGCGGACGATCCTCGGCACGATCCTCGCCGAGCGCGTGCTCGACGCGGTCGCGCTCGGCGTGATCCTCGTCGTGCTCGCCTCCAGCCTGATGAGCGGGCTGCCGGCGCCGAACATGACGCTCGTCTTCGCCGGCGTCGGGCTGCTCGCGCTGCTGCTGCTGGTCGCGGTCGTCGCCTTCTTCAAGTACCGCGAGCGCGTGCTGTTCGTGCTCGAGTCGCTGAAGCCGATGGCGCAGCCGACGAGGCAGCTGCTCAGCAGCCAGGGCGTCGCGCTGCTGGTGCTGTCCCTGATCGTCTGGTGCGTCGAGGCGAGCGTCTACATCGCCGTCGGCCACGCGGTCGGCATCGAGCTCGGCCTGCAGGACGGCCTCGCGGTCGTCGCCTTCACCAACGCGGCGGCGCTGATCCCGGCGGCGCCGGGCTACATCGGCACCTACGACGCGGCCGTCGTCTTCGCCGTCAACGCGGTCACCAACGCGCCGAGAACCGCGGTGCTCTCCTACCTGATCCTCCTGCGCTTCGTGCTGTTCGTCCCGATCACCATCGTCGGCTTCGTCATCCTCGTGGTGCGCTACGGTGGCCTCTCGCGTGTCAAGGCGGCGCGCGAGGCGGCAAAGGCCGAGCAGCGTGCAGAGCACGAGGCGGCGGCGGCAGCCGCCGCCGCCACGCGCGTCGAGTCGCATGCGGACACCGCAGCGTCGACCGCGTGAAGCCGCATCCCTCCCCCTCGAACGTGAC
>JAEXXR010000649.1 GCA_023405705.1 Actinomycetes bacterium | reverse complement strand
CCATCGGGCGGCTCACCCCGCCAGCTGCCCGCGTGCGCCGCGGGCGAGCGAGACGAGCGGCTCGCGGGCGGCGGCGACGCCGCGGCCGAGCAGCTCCAGCGGAGTTCTGCCGGCGAGCTGCGCGCGCGGGGCGTCGAACCACATCACGATCCCGAGCGGGGTCAGCGAGGCGCGCAGGTAGCTGAGCAGCTGGGCGAGCACGACGACGCGCTCGCCGTTGCGCGTGACCGGCCGGCCGGCCTTCCAGGCGCCGACCGTCTTGGTCGAGACGCCGAGCAGGCGGGCGAGGTCGCCGGCCGGGATCCGCTCCAGCGTGGAGAAGACGAAGTCGGCGGCGATGCGCGGGTCGTCCAGCTCGTCGTGCAGCAGCCGGCGCTCGATCCGCTGCAGCACGTCGCGCATCATCAGCATGTGCAGCTCGACCTCGCCGCGCTCGTCGCGCGCGTCGGGATCGGCGTCGATCGCGCGGCGCAGGCCGACGAGGAACTCGAACAGCTTGCGCGCGTCGTAGTCCTCCGTCCCCTGCGGGAGCGCCGAGGAGAGGTCGAGGATCCCGTCCTCGATCGCGGCGTAGGAGCGGCGGCGCAGCGCCTGGCGGCCGGCGGCGTCGTCGCCGGCCGGGGCCAGCTGCGGCTGCCCGATCAGGCCACGGACCCGCTCCGCCTTGTGGCGCAGGGCGCCCAGCTCGGGGCTGTCGGCCAGGACGATGGTCATCGCCGTCGGTTCCTTTTGACTTCCATCACGAGAAGAAGTCTAGCGGACCTCAGGAAGTCGCCGGGAAGGATCGACCGGATGCCGGCGTCTTGGGTGGCAAGGGACCGCGACCGACGGAGGAGGCTCGATGACCGCCGACCACTCGCCGCACCACCGCTGGATCCGACGACTCGCACCGCTGGCGACCTGCCTGCTGGCGGCGGCGACGCTCGCCGCCTGCGGCGGAGATGACGGCGACGGCGGCGGCACGACCTCCTCCGGCGGCGCCGCGACCGGCGCCGAGACGACGCCGCAGGGCAGCGCGAGTTCGCGGCTGGCGCTCGTCGCGGAGGAGTCGGGCGGACTGCGCTTCGACAGAAGAGCCTTGGAGGCGCAGGCCGGCGACGTCACGATCGCGCTCGACAACCCCGGCAGAAACCAACTGCCGCACGCCGTCGAGATCGAGGGCCAGGGTGTCGAGGCCGCGAGCGGCACGATCGAGCCGGGCGCGACGCCGACGCAGGTCACTGCGAACCTCAGACCGGGCAGCTACACCTTCTATTGCCCGGTCGGGAACCATCGCCAGCAAGGGATGGAGGGCACGCTGACGGTCAGATAGGCCGGAACCGCCGGCGCGCCCGCCGTGGGGCGCCGGTCGTGGTGGCCCGTCGTGGTCAGGAGCAGGAGCGCTCCTCCCAGGCGAGCGGCTCGGCCGGCGTCACGCGGACCTGTCCGTCACGGTCGCGGACGGGCACGATCAGGCCGGCGTCGAGCAGTGCGGTCAGGTCTTCGAGCAGGTCCTGGGGGTCGAGCGAGCCGCGGTCTCCACCCGCCGCCTGCGCGCCGCGCTCGTCCGCGCGGCGGTCGTCCGAATCGCGCTTGCGACGCTCTCCGTAGTCGATTTCGTCGTCATACAGCATGAGGTGTAGGACTCCTTCAGGCGGCAACGTAGGCCGAACAGCATCCCGCCGCCGTCGGACGGAACCGCATCCGCAATCGTCCGTCTGATCTTTCAACAGACGCTGTCGCGGAGATTTCCCTGCACCTTGCGGAGATTTCCGCAGTTGTCCACAGGGTTATGCACAGGATACGGCGTAGCGACGGCGTCATCCGCCGATGTATGAACAGCTCGCGTAGGAGTTGTCGACAGGGTCGGAGCGCCGCCGCCGGGCCGAGGCGGTAGGAATCTGGGGGTGCCGTCGTCCTCCCCCCGCAGCTCCTCCTCCCGGCTCGCCCGCGCCGCCGGCGCCGAGCGCATGGCGCTGCTGCGCGAACGCGAGAAGCTGGTCCGCCGGCGCGACGCCGCCGCCCGCCAGCTGGCCGCGGTCGAGGACCAGCTCGCCGAGGTCCAGGAGCGGCTGGAGCTGATCGACCGGCTCGTCCCCGAGGCCGCGAACGTCCACCCCCTCCCCGCCCGCGGCGACACCGCCGACGGCCTCAGAGGCGCCGCGATCCGCAGGGCCGCGATCGAGGTCCTGCGCGGGCTGCCGCCCGAGCCGGTCCACTACAAGGCGTGGTTCGAGGCGACCCGCGACGCCGGCCACCGGATCGCCGGCAAGGACCCGCTCGCCGTCTTCCTCACCCAGATCTCGCGCTCCCCGCTGGTGATCCGCACCGAGGAGCCCGGCCACTACCGCCTCGACCGCGACGCCCCCGCCAACCTCCGCGCCCGCCTCGACCGCCTCCACGCCCGCCTCGGCGAGCAGTCCTCCGACCGGGCCGAGCGGGAGCGGGTCGTCGGCGAGATCGCGATAACCGAGCGGGCCCTGGACGAGGCGGAGGCGGCGTTGGGTGCCGGCGACGCGAGCGCGGCCGCCGACGGTGAGACCGAGCACGGCGGCACCTCCGAGCGGGCGGCCGGCTGAGCCGGAGCGAGCGCGGGCGCGACGCGATGGCTCTTCGGTGTCGCTGAGCGGCAGCAGAACGCCATCGCTCGTGGTTGCGGCCGGTCAGCCGCCGCGGGCGCCGGAGCGGAAGGCGTCGAGCGGTGCCGGCTGGCCGGTCCAGCGCTCGAAGGAGCGGGCGCCCTGGCGGACGAGCAGCTCGAGGCCGTCGACCGTCGCGATGCTCTGAGCGCGGGCCTCCGCGATCAGGGCGGTCGGCTCGGCGCCGTAGACGAGGTCGATCACGCAGCGGTACTGCGCGAGGTCGGCGCGGGTGAGCGGGAGGTGGGCGAACTGGTCCTCGCCCGGCGTCAGACCGACCGAGGTGGTGTTGACCAGCAGGTCGGCGGCGGGGAGCGGTGCGACGTCTCGGGCGGGCACGGCGGCGTATGGCGCGGGGTCACCGAGGTGCTCGGAGTCGTCGGCGAGCGGCTTCTCGCCTTCGAGCACCCGGCCGCCCACGTCCTGCGCGATCCGCGCGGCTCTCGCGGCCGTACGGTTCCAGATCGCGACGTCGGCGGCGCCCGCGTCGAGCAGCGCCCAGACGGCAGCGCGGGCGGTGCCGCCGGCGCCGAGCACGACCGCGCTCGCGCCGCGCGGGTCGAGCTCCGCGGGGAGCGCGTCGATCAGGCCCGGGGCGTCGGTGTTGTCGGCGTGGATGCGGCCGTCCGGCAGGAAGGTGAGCGTGTTCGCGGCGCCGATCGCGCGGGCGGCGTCGGTCGCCTCGTCGGCGAGCGCGAGCGCCGCCTCCTTGTGCGGGATCGTCACGT
>JAEXXR010000516.1 GCA_023405705.1 Actinomycetes bacterium | reverse complement strand
GGGCCGGGGCGGCGGCGGTGGCGCGGGCCTCGCGGGCGCGCTCGACGGCGGCGCCGATCGGGGCCTGGCCTCTGCGCGCGTTCGCGCTCCAGCTCGCGGGCATGTCGCGATCGGTCGGCATGGGGGTTCCATCGGCCGATCGCAGCGCGCGCTTTAGCGGTGGGCGCGCGACGCGGACGCGCGCGGGCGGGCGGGTGCAGCGGCTGACGAACGCCGCGGAATGCGCGATGCTTGCGCGATGCGCAACGGATCAGTGCACCGGCTCGGCCGGATCGCGGCGGTCATGGTGGTCGACGCGCTGCTCCTGCTGCTGCTCGCGGCGATCCTGCCGGGCTTCAGCGCGGACAGCTTCTGGGCGGCGCTCGGGCTCGCCGTCCTGCTCGGCCTCGCGAACGCCATCTTGTGGCCGCTGCTGATCCGCGTCGCGCTGCCGTTCACGGTCCTGACGTTCGGCCTGGGGGCGCTCGCGCTGAATGGACTGGTGCTGCTGGCGATCACCGAGATCGACCAGGGCGTCCACGTCAGAGGCTTCTGGACTGCGGTCGTCGTGGTGCTGGCGCTGACGGCGCTCTCGAGCGCGACCAGCGCCCTGCTCGCGCTCGACTCGGGCGACCTCTGGTACCGCACGGTCGTGCGCAGACAGCTGAAGCGCACGAGCCTCGCGGTCGAGAGCAGCGTCCCCGGGATCCTCTTCCTCGAGATCGACGGGCTCGCGCACGAGGTGCTGAGACGGGCGCTGCGCGACGGCAACGCGCCGTCGCTTGCGCGCTGGCTGCGCGACGGCTCGCACGAGCTGCGGCAGTGGGAGACCGACTGGTCGTCGCAGACCGGCGCCTGCCAGGCCGGGATCCTCCACGGCGACAACGAGGAGATGCCGGCCTTCCGCTGGTGGGAGAAGGACCGCGGCGCCGCGATCGTCACCAACCACCCGCGCGACGCCGCCGAGCTGGAGCGGCGCCACTCCGACGGCCGCGGCCTGCTGCACGGCGACGGCGCCAGCCGCGCCAACATCCTCTCCGGCGACGCGCCACACTCGATGCTGACGATGTCGACGGTGCTCGACCGCAGACGGCAGGGCCGTCTCGGGCAGGACTACTTCGCGTACTTCGCCAGCCCCTACGGCGTCGCGCTGACCTTCCTGCGCTGCCTCGGGGAGATCGTCGTGGAGAAGTTCGCCGCGCTCGAGCAGCGCCGCCGCGACGTGCGGCCGCGGATCCGCCGCGGCGGCTCCTACCCGCTCGTGCGCGCCTTCGCGACCGTGATCCAGCTCGACCTCCAGGTCGCCGCCGTCACCGCCGACGTGCTCGCCGGGCGGCCGGTCGTCTACACGACCTTCCTCGCCTACGACGAGGTCGCGCACCACTCCGGCGTCGAGCGGCCGGACACCCTGGCGGTGCTGCGCCGAGTCGACCGCGCGATCGCGAGGATCGCCGCCGCCGTCGAGCACGCGCCACGCCCGTACGAGCTGGTCGTGCTCGCCGATCACGGCCAGAGCCAGGGCGCGACCTTCCTGCAGCGCTACGACGAGTCGCTGGAGCAGGTCGTCACACGGCTCGTCGGGGACGGCGAGACGACCGTCGTCGCCGAGACGGCCGGCTCCGACGAGGGGCGCGGCCAGCTGACCGCCGGCCTCGCCGAGCTGGGCACCCGCCCGACCGTCACCGGCCGCGCGGCGAAGGCGATCGCCGACAGACGCGACGAGCTGGAGCAGCCGGCGCCGAAGGAGCTGGCGGCCGGCGAGCTGCCCGAGGTCGCAGTGATGGCCTCCGGCAACCTCGGCCTGATCTCCTTCCCGCGTGAGCCCGGCCGCGTCACGCTGGAGCAGCTGGAGCGGACCCGGCCGGGGCTGATCGACGGGCTGCGCAGACATCCCGGGATCGGCTTCGTGCTGGTCAGAAGCGAGGCCGACGGCGCGGTCGCGCTGGGTCCGAGGGGACGGCACCTGCTCGACCGGGGCGTCGTCGAGGGCGAGGACCCCCTGGCGCCGTACGGGCCGCGCGCCGCCGATCACGTCCGCCGGACCGACCGCTTCCAGCGCTGCCCCGACGTCGTCGTCAACAGCACCTACTGGGCCGACGTCGACGAGGTCGCCGCCTTCGAGGAGCTGGTCGGCTCGCACGGCGGCCTCGGCGGCGCACAGGCGCTGCCGTTCGTCCTCCACCCGTCCAGGCTGCCGTGGCCCGAGGAGCATGTCGTCGGCTCCGCGACCGTCCACCGCATCTTCTGCGGCTGGCTGCAGCAGCTCGGGCACGCCGGCTACGACGCCTTCACCGAGCTGCCGGCTTCCGCCGCACGCTAGAGCGCCAGCGTCCCGCCGGGCTCCAGCAGCTCGATCCGCGTGCGGGGGGCGATGCGGGCGGCGTGGGCGGCGAACTGGAGCGCTGGGGCGCGCAGCAGGTGGCCGTGCCTCCAGTGCAGGCCGTAGGGCAGGTAGGTGCCCCAGTGGATCGGGATCGCGAGCTGCGGCTCGACGAGCGCCAGCGTCTTCGCCGCGCCCTCGGGGTCGAGGTGGCCGGGACCGAGCGACGGGCCCCAACCCCAGATCGGCACGAGCGCGACCTCGACCGTCCCGCGCAGCTCCGCCATCCGCTCGTGCAGGTCGGTGTCGCCGGCGAACCAGATCCCGTCGACGACGAAGCCGAGTGCGTCGAGCTGCGGGGAGCGCGGCCACCGTCTCGTCGGATGCCACGCCTCCACGACGGTCACCTCCGAGCAGCCAACGGGGACGACCGCGCCGGCCGCGACCTCCCTCGTCGCGCGGAAGCCGAGGCCCTGCACCAGCTGCGTCGCGCCGCGTGGGAGCACGATCTCGGTCGAGGGGGTCGCGACTCTTCTGAGCGTCGGGCGGTCGAGATGGTCGTGGTG
>JAEXXR010000506.1 GCA_023405705.1 Actinomycetes bacterium | reverse complement strand
CCGCCGCGCGGACGTCGTCGCTCGCCCCGCGCCCGCCCGGCGCGATCCGCTGCGCCGCCTCCGCGCCGGTAAGGTCGCCCACCCGCCGCAGCACGTCGTGCAGCTCGTCCTTCGTCGTCGCGCGCGTCCGCTCGGAGCGGTGCTGGAGGTCGTCCTCGACCTGGTCGAGCGCGTCGGCGTCGATCAGGTCGCGCAGCTCCTCCTGGCCGAGCAGCTCGCGCAGCAGGTCGCGGTCGAGCGACAGCGCCGCCGCGCGCCGCTCGGCGTTGGGCGTGTCGCCCTCGTACATGTACGTCGCGACGTAGTCGAACAGCAGTGAGGAGGCGAACGGCGACGCCGTCGCGGTCTCGACCTCGACGATGCTCAGCTCGCGCCGCTGCAGCTGCGTCAGCAGCTCGCGCAGGCCGGGCAGGTCGAGCACGTCGCGCAGGCACTCGCGGTAGGTCTCGAGGATGATGGGAAATTCGCCGTATCGCTTCGCGACTTCCAGCAAATTCTGCGACTTCAGCCGCTGCTGCCAAAGCGGTGTTCGCTTCCCCGGATAGGCCCGCGGGATCAGCAGCGCGCGGCCGGCGTTCTCGCGAAACCGCGCCCCGAACAGCGCGCTCGACGACAGCTCGGCGACGACCGCGTCCTCCAGCAGGTCGGGCTCGATCAGCGCGAAGTCGGCGCCGGGCGGTTCGTCGGCGTCGGGGAGGTGGACGATGATCCCGTCGTCGGACCAGATCGCGTCGGCCTCCAGGCCCAGCTCGTCGCGGATCTTCGCGCTCAGCGCCAGGCCCCAGGCGGCGTGGATGCGGCCGCCGTAGGGCGACAGGACGCACAGCCGCCAGTCGCCGATCTCGTCGCGGAAGCGCTCGACGACGATCGTGCGGTCCGACGGGATCACACGCGTCGCCTCCTGCTGCTCGCGCAGGAAGTCGAGCAGGTTCTTCGCAGCTCTCGGGTCGAGGTCGTATCTGGCCGACAGCTCCTCGGCCGGCCGGTCGACCGCCCAGCGGCTGAAGGCGCCGATCGCCTCGCCCAGCTCCTTCGGCCGCCCGACGCCGTCGCCGCGCCAGAACGGGACGGCGCCCGGCGCGCCGGGCGCGGGGGTGACGATCACGCGGTCGCGGCCGATCTCCTCGATCCGCCACGAGGAGGCGCCGAGCAGGAAGACCTGGCCGGGCCGCGCCTCGTAGACCATCTCCTCGTCGAGCTCGCCGACGCGGCGGCCGTCGGGCAGCGTGACCATGAAGAGCCCGCGGTCGGGGATCGTGCCGGCGTTGGTGACGGCGAGCTGGCGGGCGCCTCTGCGCGGCCGCACGACCCCGGCGATCCGGTCCCAGACGATCCGCGGCCGCAGCTCAGCGAACTCGCTCGACGGGTAGCGGCCGTCGAGCATGTCGAGCACGTTCTCCAGCTGGGCGCGGCTCAGCTCGGCGTAGGAGTGCGTGCGCGTGACGCGCGCGTGCAGCTCGTCGACGTTCAGCTCCTCCTCGCCGGCCGCCATCGCGACGATCTGCTGGGCGAGCACGTCGAGCGGGTTGCGCGGCACGACCGTCGGCTCGATCGCGCCGTCGCGCATCCGCTTCGCGACGACCGCGCACTCCAGCAGGTCGGCGCGGAACTTCGGGAAGATGCGGCCCTTCGAGACGTCGCCGACGTTGTGGCCGGCGCGGCCGATCCGCTGCAGGCCGGCGGCGACCGACTTCGGCGACTCGACCTGCAGCACGAGGTCGACGGCGCCCATGTCGATGCCCAGCTCCAGCGACGAGGTCGCGACGATGCAGGGGATCTCGCCGGCCTTCAGCTGCTCCTCGACGACCAGCCGCTCCTCGCGCGCGAGCGAGCCGTGGTGGGCGCGGGCTATCTCCATCGGATTCCCGCCCGTCCGCCCGGCAACCTCCCGCCGCGCGTCGGCCCCCTCCGCGTCCTCACCCTCCGGCGGCTCGTTCGCCAGCTCGTTGAGCCGCAGCGCCAGCCGCTCGGCGGAGCGGCGGTTGTTGACGAAGATGATCGTCGAGCGGTGCTCCTGCACCAGCCGCAGCAGCTCCGGGTAGATCGCCGACCAGATCGAGCGGCGGGTCGCCTCGCCGCCGGGGACGGGATCCAGCGGATCGACGTTGGGGTCCTGCTCGGGCTCGACCATCGACTCGACCGGCACGTGGATCTGCAGGTCGAGCGGCTTGCGCACGCCGGTGTCGACGATCCGGCACCTGCGCTTCGGGCCGACCATGAAGCGGCCGACCTCCTCCAGCGGGTTCTGCGTCGCCGACAGCCCGATCCGCTGCAAGCCCGCGCGTCCCTCGTGCTCTCCGACCAAGGCGTCGAGCCGCTCCAGCGTCAGCGCCAGGTGAGCGCCGCGCTTGGTCCCGGCGACGGCGTGGATCTCGTCGACGATCACCCATTCGGCGCCCGTGAGGATCTCGCGCGCTCTGCTCGTCAGCATCAGGTAGAGCGACTCGGGCGTCGTGATCAGCACGTCCGGCGGGTTGCGCAGCATCTGCTGGCGCTCTCTCTGCGGCGTGTCGCCGGTGCGGATCGCGACCGTGATCTCGCCGCTCGGCGCGATCCCCTTCAACGGCGCGCGCAGGTTGCGCTCGATGTCGTAGGAGAGCGCCTTCAGCGGCGAGACGTAGACCAGCCGCGTCCGTCTCTCGCCCTCCGGCAGCGGCGTCGCGGCGAGCCGGTCGAGCGCCCACAGGAAGGCGGCGAGCGTCTTGCCCGACCCGGTCGGCGCCGATATCAGCACGTGCTCTCCGGTCGCGATCGCCGGCCACGCCTGCTCCTGCGCCTCGGTCGGCGCGTCGAAGGCGCGCGCGAACCAGTCGCGCACGGTCGGCGTGAAGGTCTCGAGGGCGGAGGCGGCGGATCTCGGCATGCGCGTCGACTACGAGCCTAGCGTCCGCGGCGACCAGGAGCGAACGTCTGTTCGCGCCCAGCGGCGGCGACATGCCCTCCGGTGGCGCCGCGCCGGGACGTGCCAGGTGCGGCTGCTACGCCCGCCCCAGCCCCGCCAGCTCCCGTGCCCGCAGGAAGGCGGCGTCGATCATCGGCTCGGTCAGGCGGCCGGTGAAGGTGTTCTGCTGGCTGGGGTGGTAGCAGCCGACCAGCGCGAAGCGCTCGCCGAGCAGCTCGGCGAGGTGGCCGAATCTCGGCCTCGGCCGCGGGACCGGGTCGCCGAGCGCGGCGCGCAGGCGCAGCGCCGCCTCCCAGGCGAAGCCGCCGAGGCAGACGATCGTGTCGACGTCGCGCAGCAGCTCCAGCTCGCGCACGGCGTAGGGGAAGCAGGCGTCGCGCTCGGCCGGCAGTGGCTTGTTCGCGGGCGGAGCGCAGCGGACGGCCGAGATCACGTACGCGTCGCGCAGTTCGAGGCCGTCGTCGCGGGAGACCGAGGTCGGCTGGTTGGCGAGGCCGCAGCGCCACATCGAGGCGAACAGCCAGTCGCCGGAGCGGTCGCCGGTGAAGATGCGGCCGGTGCGGTTGGCGCCGTGCGCCGCCGGCGCGAGGCCGAGCACGAGGATGCGCGCGTCGGGGTCGCCGAAGCCCGGCGCGGGGCGGCCCCAGTACTCCTGGTCGGCGTACATCGCCCGCTTCTCGGTCGCGACCTGCTCGCGCCACGACACCAGCCGCGGGCATCTGCGGCAGTCGACGATCTCCGCGGTCAGCGCGGCGAGGCCGGCGCGGTCGCCGCTCATCGCGCGGCGCGCGCCCGCACGCGGGAGGGCCGAACGGCGCGGGTCGACAGCTGGTTGGCGGAGCGGCCGCTCAACCCGGCGGCTGCCGCTGGCCGAGCAGGCCGACCGCGAGCCGCTCGATCACCGGCTGGAGGTCGAGCGGGTGGGCCGGCTGTCTCAGCCGCACCTGGCGCGAGGCGAGCTCGACGATCGCGCCGACGATCGCGAAGGCGTCGTCGGGGGAGGCGAAGCGCGGGAAGTCGGCGCTCTTGGCCATCCGCTCGTTCTCGCGGTCGACGACGCGCGCGAACCGCTCGAGGATCTCGTCGCGTCTGCGCGCGGCTGCGGGGCCGGCGCCGATGATCTCGACCAGCAGCGTCTGCGCCTCGTTGGGGAACTCGACGAGCGCCTCCAGGAACGCTCTCATGCCCTCCCTCCAGCGCACGAGCGGATCCTCGCCGGCGGCCGTCGCCGCGCGCACGATCCGCCCGATCAGCACTTCCCACGCGTAGTCGAAGAGCGCGACGATGCACTCCTCCTTGTTCGCGAAGTGCTCGTAGAAGGTCGCCTTCGACATGCCGGCTGCGCGGCTGATCGACTCGGCCGAGGCGTCGGCGTAGCCGGTCTCGGCGAAGACGGCGGCGGCCGCCTCGAACAGGCGCTCGCGCTGGAGTCCCAGGCGCACTTCGAGTGGCGGGGCATGGCGGCCGCGGGGAACGGCGGCGCGAGAGGTGGTGCGGTCGGAGCTGGCCATCCGAGGGATCGGCAGCAGTCTAACTCCGGCGCACGACCGTGTGAATCTTGCTGCGCGGTCGTGCGCCAGGTACGTCAGCGTTCAGCGGAGCCCGACTTGGCTCACGCGCCGAGCGAGCGGCCGTACTGGCGCTCGTAGTACTCGCGGTAGTCGCCGGAGCGGATCGGCTCCCACCACCACGTGTTCTCGCGGTACCAGTCGACCGTTCTGCGCAGTCCCTCGTCGAAGTGGACCTGCGCCTCCCAGCCGAGCGCGCGCAGCTTCTCGGAGGCGAGCGAGTAGCGACGGTCGTGGCCGGGCCGGTCGGTGACGTAGTCGATCAGCGACTCGTCGTTGCCGGTCGCCTCGACGATCCGCTTGACGACCTCGATGTTCGGGCACTCGTCGGGGCCGCCGACGTTGTAGACCTCACCCGCTCTGCCCTGTTCCAGCGCGTGGCCGATGCCGCGGCCGAAGTCGGTCACGTACAGCCAGTTGCGGACCTGCATCCCGTCGCCGTACACGGGCAGCTTGTCGCCGTGCATCGCGTTCAGGACCATCAGCGGGATCAGCTTCTCCGGGTACTGGTAGGGCCCGTAGTTGTTGGAGCCGCGGCAGATCAGCGTCTCCAGCCCGTAGGTGTGGAAGTAGCTGAGCACGAGCAGGTCGGCGCCGGTCTTCGTCGCGCTGTAGGGCGAGGAGGGCTGCAGCGGCGACTGCTCCGTGAAGGAGCCCTCCTCGATCGAGCCGTAGACCTCGTCGGTCGAGACCTGCAGGTAGCGGACGCCGGCCTTGCGCGCCGCCTCCAGCAGCACGTAGGTGCCCTGGCCGTTGGTGACGACGAAGGCGTCGGGCTCGGCGATCGAGCGGTCGACGTGCGTCTCGGCGGCGAAGTTGACGACGGCGTCGACGCCTTCGATCGCGTCGGCGACGGCCGCCGGGTCCTCGATCGCGCCGTGCACGAAGCGGACGTCGTCGAGCACGTCGTGGAGGTTCTCCTTGCGGCCCGCGTAGGTCAGCTTGTCGAGCACGACGACCTCGTCGCCGTGCTCCTTGACGCGGATGCGGACGAAGTTGGAGCCGATGAAGCCGGCCCCGCCGCAGACGAGCAGCTTCATGCAGTCACCTTTCGTGCGTGGAGGAAGTCGGAGAGGCCCTCCTGCCACGACGGCAGGACGGGCACGCCGGCGCGCTCGCTGGCGAGCGCGCTGAAGGCCGGCCGCGGCGCGGGCCGCGGCATGTCGGCGGTCGTGCAGGGAAGCACGCGGCAGTC
>JAEXXR010000483.1 GCA_023405705.1 Actinomycetes bacterium | reverse complement strand
CGGTCGGGTCGACCTGCACGCCGTCGAAGACGGCCGCGGCGATCCCGGCCGCCTCCAGCCCCTCGACGACGGTGCGGACCGCGACGTGCTCGCGCAGCCCCGGGTCGGTGACGACGAGCAGGCGCCGCAGCCCCAGCCGGCCCGCGAGCTGCGGCAGCTGTCTGGTGACGCCGGCGCCGACGGCCACGCGGGTCGGCAGCGCGACGGCGAAGGTGTCGATCGGTGACATGGTCTGAAGATAGTTTTGGTCTGATGTTTTGTCAAGCGTGTTCAGACCACCGTCACGCGACCGAGAACCTCGATTCACTAGAACGCCGACGTGGAGCCTCGTACACCTCGGCCAACGTCTCCGACCCGATCTCGAACGACACACAACGACCTGGCCTAAGCAGCCAGTCGCTACAAGACACCAGCCGCAAGGCCTACGGGCGCACCCTCCAGCGGTTCTGCCGGAGGTTCCTCCGGATTAGCGCAGAGGATTTGTCGCCGTTCCGGCGCATTTAGACAACAGCCGAGAAACCGACGCTACCTCAGCTACGTATATAGATACGATGAGCGCGATGGGACACATCCAGGAGAACACCCAGGAAATGGCCGTGCATGTGGTGTTGAACCCGCAAGACGACGGGACCTGGGCCGCAATCGCCGTCGACTACACGGTCGTAGGCACGGGCCCAGAACCCGACGCAGCCGTCCACTCTCTCTCCGAGAACTTGGTCGACTACCTGAACTGGTGCCTCAGAGACGGACTCTCGCTTGAGCAAGCCCGTCGGCCGATTTCGCGCAGATGGCGAGCACAACTGGCGTGGCGTCGACACCTCCGCGTGTTGGAGCGACGACTCCTTGGCGCCCGACCACGAGTTGCACCCGCACCCGAAGAGCGCGACGTGCTCGTCGCCGCGCCCGCTGCCTGCTAGCGCGCGTTCATCATCCGCTTCAACGTCCGCGTTCCATAGCCGGACGTCTCAGCTATCCCCTTGAACGGGTCGTGACCGACCTTGACGCTCGTCCATTTCTTGTCGAGTTGAACCTTGCGGCCAGGGCGATCGGGATGCACGAGATGCATGTGCTCAAGGTCCGACTCGACCTTCCAGCCGGCCCGCCTCAGAACGGCGAGGAAGTCTCTCCACGACCACGGTCCACTACTCGCCCTACCAGAGGGCTTCGGAATGCGCGCCACGCCTATCTCCTCGACGGTCCTTTTTCCGTCCGGAGCAGCTGACACGATGCACTTTGTTCACAGGCATCACAGTCGCCTAGTCCGTCGGACCTAACACGAACGCCGCTCCGGCTCGCCAACCGGAGCGGCGCTTCTATTTTTCGGGCAACAGAACATCGGCCCCCTAGTGTGAACGGTTGCGTGGACGGAACCCGTCCCGACGGGCACGATGTCGCTGAACAACCAACAGAAGGTCCGACATTACGCCGGTGCATATGGAGAGCACCTGAAGGCGACTAGCCATCGACTCGGCTCATGAGCTCGCGCAGTCCTGCGGCTTTGCACTGTGCGCGGCGCACACCCGCCCCGCCGCCGAGCGGTGGCGTCCGCACAAGCCGCCGCCCCGCCGCGTCCGCGAGGCTCCGCGCCATGGGAGAGAACGAGAGCGCGCGCCGCGCGGACCTCGACGTCGACTGGATCGTCGTCGGCTCCGGCTTCGGCGGCAGCGTCAGCGCGATGCGCCTGGCCGAGAAGGGCTACTCAGTGCTCGTGCTGGAGCGCGGCGAGCAGTTCCGCGACGCGAGCGAGATGCCGTCCAGCTCGTGGGACCTGCGCCGCTACCTGTACGCGCCGAAGGTCGGCCTGCGCGGGTTGTTCCGGCTGTCGTTCTTCAAGGACGCGCTGGTGATGAGCGGCGCCGGCGTCGGCGGCGGCAGCCTCGTCTACGCGATGACGCTGTACGTGCCGCCGAGAGCGTTCTTCCACGACGCGCAGTGGGAGGGCCTCGGCGACTGGGAGGCCGAGCTGGCGCCCCACTTCGAGACCGCGCAGCGGATGCTCGGCGTCACCGACGTGACCGGCCAGGACCCCGCCGACCAGCTGCTGAAGCGCTATGGCGAGGAGCTGGGTGTCGGCCACACCTACCGCAAGGCGCGCGTCGGGGCCTACCTGGAGAACCCCGGCAGAGAGGTCGCCGACCCGTACTTCGGCGGTGACGGGCCGCGCCGCGTCGGCTGCCAGCAGGAGGGCCGCTGCATGCTCGGCTGCCCGCACGGCTCGAAGAACTCGACCGACAAGAACTACCTCCACTTCGCGCAGCGCTGGGGCGCGCGGATCGAGGCAGGCCGCGAGGCGATCGGGCTCAGACCGCTCGGATCGGGAGACGGAAAGGACGGCTGGCTCGTCACCCACCGCCGCACCGGCCGCTCCGACCGCACCGCGCGCACGATCCGCGCCGGCGGCGTCGTGCTCGCCGGCGGCGCGCTCGGCACCAACGAGCTGCTCGCGCGCGCCCGCTTCGACGGCGCGCTGCCGAAGCTCTCCAGCCGCCTCGGCAAGCTGATCCGCACCAACAGCGAGGCGGTCCTCGTCGTGACGGTCCCGGAGGGCCGCGCGGAGGCGATCTCCAAGCGGGTCGCGATCACGTCGTCGATCTACCCGGACCCGCACACGCACGTCGAGACCGTCACCTACGGCGCCGGCGGCGGCGCGATCCGCGGCCTCTTCACCGTCCTGACCGGCGGCGGCAACCGCGTCACGCGGCCGCTGAAGTGGCTGCGCCAGATGGTCCGCCACCCCGGCTGGGTCGCCGAGCTGGTCTTCAAGCCGAGATGGGGCCAGCGCTCGATCGTCGTGCTCGTGATGCAGACGCTCGACAGCTCGATGGAGCTGACCTTCCGCCGCAAGCGGGGCGGCGGCGTGCGGATGCAGACCCGGCAGGACCCGCTGAGACCGAACCCGACCTTCATCCCCGTCGCCAACGCCTTCACCGAATGGCTGGCGCGGGAGACCGGCGGGGCGCCCGGCTCGTCGGTCCCGGAGGCGCTGTTCGGGATCCCGACGACGGCACACATCCTCGGCGGCGCGGCGATCGGCGCGACGCCGCAGGAGGGCGTCGTCGACCGCGACCACCGCGTCTTCGGCTACGAGAACCTGCTCGTCTGCGACGGCGCCGCGGTCCCGGCCAACGTCGGCGTCAACCCGTCGCTGACGATCGCGGCGATGGCCGAGCGCGCGATGAGCACCGTCCCCTCCGCCCCCGGCTCGGCCGACGTCGAGCCGCTCGGCTCCTCCGAGATCCCCGGCCGCACCGCCGGCGGCCGGCCCGAGCCGGTCCCTCAGGAGGTGCCGTCGGCCGCCTGACGGACGCGCGCGGCGCCGTCGCGACGCCGCACCGTCCCGCTCGTCGCCGCCGCCCCGCCGCGCGGCGG
>JAEXXR010000458.1 GCA_023405705.1 Actinomycetes bacterium | reverse complement strand
GCCAGCTCGCTCGTGGCGCGCACGTAGGTGCCGTCACCCTGACGCGGCTCCAGCAGTCCCGCGTGGACGAGCGCGCGGACCGCCTCGCGCAGCGCGTTGCGCCCGATGCCGAGCTGCTCGACCAGCTGCGGCTCGGTCGGGATCTTCTCGCCGACCGGCCAGGCGCCCGAGGCGATCTCGGCACGCAGCGCCTCGATCGCCTGGTCGACGAGCGAGGTCCGCTGCAAACGTCCAGTCATGGGATGAATCTACCAAGCCGATCTGTGCGCCTCACCACACACGTCTGTCCCACAACGACGATGAGGTGCGAGTTCTGGTCGCTCAGCGACCGAAACTCGCACCTCATCTGGAACTGGTGCGGGGCGGCGGCCGAAGCCGCCGCGCAGCGGCTAGAAGATCCCGCCGAAGACGCTGCCGGCCTTGCCGGCCAGCTCGAACAGCGGCGAGGGGATGATGCCGAAGAACAGCACGACCGCGGTCGCGACCCAGGCGACGACGACGACCTCGAGCTGCGGCTTGGCGTCGAGCACCAGCTCGGCGTCGGCCTCCTGCGAGCCGCCGGCCATGATCGGCGGAGCGCCGGGGCCCGAGCCCGCCGGAGCCGGGGCCGGAGCCGCGCCGCCGACGGTCAGCGGCGTCAGGTCGCCCGATCTCTCGCCCATCCACATCGCGGCGATCACTCGCAGGTAGTACCCGAGCGAGATCATCGAGCCGACGACGAGGACGATACCGAGCCAGGCGTAGCCGCCGTCCACCAGCGCGTCCAGCAGGTAGAACTTGCCGATGAAGCCGGCGGTCGCGGGGATGCCGGCGAGGCCGAGCAGCGCGATCGTCAGCGGCCACGCCATCAGCGGGTTGCTGCGGCCGAGGCCGGCGAAGGCCGGCAGCTCGTCGCCGTACTCGCTGGAGCGCTCGCGGGCGATCACGACCGCGAAGGCGGCGACGTTCATCGCGCAGTAGACGGCGAGGTAGAAGACGGTCGCCTTGACGCCCAGCTGCGTGCCGACGACGAGGCCGCAGAGCAGGTAGCCGGCCTGCGCGACGCCCGAGTAGGCGAGCATCCGCTTGAGCGACACCTGCGACAGCGCGCCGACGTTGCCGACGATGATCGTGACGGCGGCGAGCGCGGCGACCGCCGGCGCCCAGTCGAGCTGCGCGTTGACGAGCGCGGTGTCGAACAGGCGCAGCAGCACGCCGAACGCGGCGACCTTGGTCGCAACCGCCATGAAGGCGGTCACCGGCGTCGGGGCGCCCTGGTAGACGTCGGGCGTCCACTGGTGGAACGGCGCGACCGACGCCTTGAAGGCGAGGCCGACGAGCGTCAGGCCGATGCCGCTGAGCAGCAGCACGTCGCCGCTGATCTCGCTGTTCGCGAGCGCTCTGTCGATGCCGGCGAAGTCGGTCGAGCCGGTCGCGCCGTAGATCAGCGCGAGGCCGTAGAGCAGCGTCGCGGAGCCGACCGAGCCGACGATCAGGTACTTGAGGCCGGACTCGAGCGAGCCCTCCTTGCGGAACTCGGCCGCGCACAGCACGTACAGCGGGATCGACAGCAGCTCGAAGCCGATGAACAGCGTGACGAGGTTCTGCGAGCCGACCAGCACCAGCATGCCGAGCAGCGACAGCATCAGCAGCGCGTAGTACTCGGCGTGGCCGGCGACCGCGGCGGCGCGCGAGCGCCACGACAGCAGCACGGCGGCGATGCCGGTCGCGCAGAGGATGAAGTTGAGCGTCAGCGTCAGGTCGTCGATCGCGAGCGCGCCGGAGATGATCTCCGTGTTCTCGCCGAACTGCCAGATCGACAGGCCGATCGACGCCGCCAGGCCGAGCAGCGCGCACAGCGGGGTCAGCGTCTTCGCCTTGCGGTCGGTGAAGATCCCGACCATCAGCGCCAGCAGGCCGCCGGCTCCCAGCGCTATCAGCGGCGAGAGGCCGGCGAAGTCGATGTGCGGCGCTCTCGCGGCCGCGGTGACGAGCGCGGAGGTCATGGCGTGTGCTCCTCCTCCTCGGAGGCCGTGGAGGTCGTCGTCTCGGTCTTCTCGGCGGTCAGCTGCCCGGTCTTGGCCTGCACCTGGGCGACCGTCGCCTTCGTCGTCGCCTCGCTCTTGCTCAGGCCGAACTGCGGGTAGAGCGCCAGCGCGAGGATCACGACGATCGCGGGCACCAGCACGGCGAGGTCGCGGAAGGTGATCTCACGCGAGTCGACCGACGGGTTGACGCGGTTGTGCATCGAGCGGATGAACGCCCGCAGCATGTAGACCGCGGCGAGCGCGACGCCGATCGAGGCGACGATCGCGAAGACCGGCTTGGCCTCGAAGACGCCGAGCAATATCAGGAACTCGCCGACGAAGTTGGCCGAGCCCGGCATCGCCAGCGTGGCGAGCGAGACGATCAGGAAGAGCGTCGCCAGCACCGGTGCGCGGAAGGCGATGCCGCCCATGTCCTTGATCTCCTCCGACCCGCCGGCCCGCGAGGCGAGCAGCGCGACGATGAAGAACAGCGGCACCGTCACGAGGCCGTGGTTGACCATCTGCAGCAGCGCGCCCTGGGCCCCGTCTTCGTTGAGGGCGAAGATCCCGAGCGTGATGAAGCCCATCTGCGCCACCGACGAGTAGGCGACGACGAGGCGGACGTTCTGCGCCGAGAAGGCCATCGCCGAGCCGTACAGGATCGACGCGAGCGCGATCAGCAGCAGCAGCTCCTGGAAGTGGACCGAGGCGTCCGGGAAGACCGGCAGCACGATCCGCAGGAAGCCGTAGGCGGCGACCTTCGACAGCACGCCGGAGAAGACGGCGAGCGCCGGCAGCGGCATCGCCTTGTAGCCGTCGGGCAGCCAGCCGTGCAGCGGGAAGGCCGGCATCTTCACGAGGAAGGCGGCCGCGAAGCAGAGGAAGATCCACTGCTGCGAGCCCTCCGACAGCGGCAGCTGCTGCAGCGCGCTGATCGCGAAGTTCAGCTCGGTGTCGTGCTGCTGGGCGGCGAGGACGCCGGTCGCGATCGCGGCCACGAGCATCAGCAGCGAGCCGACGAGCGTGTAGATCACGAGCTTCTGCGTGCCGCGCACGCGCGCCTCGCGGTCGCCCGAGCCCCAGATCCCGGTCAGGAAGTAGAACGGGATCAGCATCAGGTCGAAGAAGGCGACGAACAGGATCAGGTCCTGCGCGCAGAAGGCGCCGAGCACCGCGGTCTGCGCGATGCCCATGTGGAAGTAGAAGAGCTGCGGCCGCTCCCACTGACGCAGGTTGGCGAAGATCGTCGCCAGCGTGAAGAGGAAGGTCGTCAGCAGCAGCAGGACGACGTTGAGGCCGTCGACGCCGAGCTTGTAGGAGATCCCCAGCTCGGAGATCCACGACTCGTTCGTGACGAACTGCAGGCCGTCCTGGCCGCTCTCGAAGCGGACCACGAACGAGATCGCGATGCCGAGCGCGACGAGCGAGCCGGCGACGGCGAGCTTCGGGGCGGCCTTCGCCCCGAGGATCGCGCCGAGGACGCCGACGGCGAGCGGGAGCCAGATGAGAATCGAGAGAGTCATCAGCGGCGCCTCACGAGCTCGCGATCAGGAAGTACAGGACGACGGCCCCTCCGCCGAGCAGCAGCAGCGCGGCGTAGTAGCGCAGGAAGCCGGACTGGAGCGTGCGCACGACCGCCGAGCCGGCTCTGACGACGCCGCTCGCGCCGCCGATGAAGACGCCGTCGACGATCTTCGGCTCGAACCAGGTGCGGAAGAAGCGGCCGGTGGCGGCCGACGGGCGGACGATCAGGAAGTCGATCAGCTCGTCGAAGTACCACTTGTTCACGAGGAATCTGTGGAGCCCGCTGAAGCGCGCCTGGATCGCGGCCGACGTCCCGGGCTTGCGCACCCAGATGTGGTGGGCGATCGCGATGCCCGACAGGGCGATCACGGTGCCGAGGATCATGCCGAACCAGATCATGCCGTCGCTGGCGTGCAGGTGGACGTACTTCGAGTCGGCGAAGGTCGGCTCGAGGAAGTCCGTGATCACGTGCGTGACGAACGGGATCTGCAGGACGCCGAGTATCGTCGCGCCGAGCGCGAGGATGCCCATCGCGCCCTTCATTCTCCACTCGCGCTCCGCGATCACGTGCTCGGGTCCGGGGAAGCCGACCTCGGTGTCCTCGCGCTCGCCGTTGGCCGGGTTGGTCGGGTGCTCGGCGTGGGCGATGTGCCCGTGCTCGAGCTCGACCGCCTCGGGGACCGGTCTGCCGAAGAAGGCGCGGAAGATCATCCGCCACGTGTAGATGCCGGTCAGGAAGGCGCCGATGTAGCCGACCACGTAGAGCGCCGTGAACCAGCCCTCGCGGGCGCCGACCATCGCCAGGATCTCGTCCTTGGAGAAGAAGCCGGAGAAGGGCGGCACGCCCGACAGCGCGAGGCCGCCGACGACGAAGCAGCCGAAGGTGAACGGCATCGATCTCTTGAAGCCGCCCATCTTGTCGAGCGACTGTGCGCCGGCCATCGCGCCGATGATCGAGCCGGCCGCCATGAACAGCAGCGCCTTGAAGAAGGCGTGCGTCATCAGGTGGAAGAGGCCCGCGGCGTAGGCGCCGGCGGAGACGCCCATGATCATGTAGCCGATCTGGGACATCGTCGAGTAGGCGATGACGCGCTTGATGTCGGTCTGCGTGAGGGCGATCGTGCCGGCGACCAGGAGGGTCGCGCAGCCGACGATCGCACCGACGTTCGCGGCGGCCGGGGCGGCCTCGAACAGCGGGAACATGCGCGAGATCAGGTAGACGCCCGCGGTGACCATCGTCGCCGCGTGGATCAGGGAGGAGACCGGCGTCGGGCCCTCCATCGCGTCCGGCAGCCAGGTGTGGAACGGCAGCTGCGCCGACTTCGCGAAGGCGCCGACGAGCAGCAGCAGGCAGCCGGCGACGAGTGCGCCCTCGTGGGCGTCGAAGGCGCCGGCTCTGACGGCCTCGAAGGTGCCGAGGAAGTCGAGCGTCCCGCTGTAGCGCAGGATGAAGAAGGTGCCGAGCACGAGGCCGACGTCGCCGACGACGTTGATCACGAACGCCTTGATGCCGGCCTTCGTCGCGGTGTCGCGGCGGTACCAGAAGGAGATCAGCAGGTACGAGGCCGCGCCGACGAACGCCCAGCCGACGATCAGCAGCAGGAAGTTCGCCGCCAGCACCAGCACGAGCATCGAGAAGACGAAGAAGTTCAGGTACGCGAAGTAGCGCGCGTTGCCGCGGTCGCTCTTCATGTAGCTGATCGAGTAGAGGTGGATCAGCGTCGAGACGCCGGTGACCACCAGGATCATGAAGACCGACAGCGGGTCGATGAGGATCGCGAGTCTGGCGTCGATCGAGCCGGAGACCGCGTAGTCCCACAGCGACGACGTCAGCTGGCGATGGTGCTCGTCATGGCCCTGCAGCGAGATGAGCGATGCGACCGCGGACAGGAACGCGAGCAGGATCGCGAGCGTGCCGATCGCGCCGGCCGGTCCTCTCGCCAACCGCTTGTGGCCGAGGCCGATGATGATCGTCCCCGCCAGCGGAAAGGCGAGGACGAGCCAGCCCCAAGTGGTGGTACTCAACCCTGCAGCTCCTTCAGCTCGTCCACGTCGATCGGCAGCTTGCGGCGGAAGATCGCCACGATCAGGCCGAGGCCGACGGCAACCTCACATGCGGCGACGACCATCACGATCAGCGCGAAGATCTGACCGTCCGCGTTGCCGTGCATGCGCGAGAAGGTGATCAGCGCGAGGTTCGCCGCGTTGAGCATCAGCTCCAGGCAGAGCAGGATCACGAGCGGGTTGCGCCGCGTGAGCACGCCGCCTGCGCCGATGCAGAAGATCAGGGCCGAGACGACCAGGTACCAACCGAGATCCATGCCTCAGCCCTCCCGGGTGTCGTCGGTGTCGGGCACCGGGGCGGGCGCGGGCGTTCTGCTCGCGGCCGGCTCCGGGGCCGGGTTCGGGTCCTTCAGCGCGCCGACCGCCTCGGCCATCGTGCCGGAGAAGAGCGAGCGCGGCGTGATGTAGCGCGAGGCGTCGTAGGGCTGGTCCTCGAGCGTCGTGCCGCCCTGCCGGCGGCGGGCCAGCATCACGGCGCCGACGGCGGCGACCAGCAGCAGCAGCGAAGCCAGCTCGAACGGCAGCAGGAACTTCGGCAGCAGCGCCGCGCCGATCGCCTCCGGCGAGCCGAAGCCCGGGACGTACGGCGCGCCCTTGCCGTCGATCGCCTGCAGGCCGGAGCCCAGCAGCGCGATGCACAGCTCGACGAACAGCATCCCCACGAACAGGATCGAGATGTTGCGCAGTCTCGCGCCGCCCGGGCCGAGCGGCACCGTGCCGTCGCCGACGTAGGAGACGACGAAGACGTAGAGCACCGTGACCGCGCCGGCGTAGACGATCACCTGCGCGGCGGCGAGGAACTCGGCGCGCAGCAGCAGGAAGAGGGCCGACAGCGAGATCAGGTGCCCGACCAGCGAGAGGACGCTGTAGAAGGGGTTTCTCAGCGCGACGACGCCGATCGCGCCCGCGAGCGCGCCGATCGCGGCGATGAAGAAGATGACCGCGGACATCGCCTACTCGTCCTCGGTCCGCAGCGGGGTGCGCTCGAGCGGCTCGGCGAGCAGCATCTCCTTGGTGAAGATGAGGTCCGCGCGGTTGTAGTCCGACATCTCGTAGTCGTGGCCCATCGTGATCGCGTCGAACGGGCACGCGACCTCGCAGTAGCCGCAGAAGATGCAGCGCGAGAGGTTGATCTCGTAGACGGCGGCGTAGCGCTCGCCGGCCGAGACGC
>JAEXXR010000406.1 GCA_023405705.1 Actinomycetes bacterium | reverse complement strand
GCGCGGGGGTCGTCGATCTTGAAGCCGGACTTGGTTCCGGTGACGGTGAGGTCGCCGTTGATCTGGACGGCGCCGTTGAAGGTCGCCGCCGTGGTTCTGCCCTGGGCGAAGAGGGCGGAGCCGTTGCCGTTGGTGACGGCTTCGAGGGCGTTGTCGTTGTTGGCGGCGTTGACGTTCTCGGCGCGGACGCCGGTGCCGGTGCCGCCGGAGATGCCGGCTTGGCCGATGACGCCGATGGCGCCGTTGGGGTCGGTGACGAAGCCGCGGACGCCGAAGCCGCCGGTGCCGTCGTGGCGGCCGACGACGGCGCCTATGCCGTTGCATCTGCCTATGTTTCTCTCGCAGATCGCGCCGTTCTGACGCGCGACGACGGCCTCGCCGGAGCTGGAGTCGCCGATGAGCGCGGCGGCGGATATCGAGCCGGTGACGCCCCAGATCGAGTTGCCGCCGACGGTGTTGGCGAAGACGCCGGGGCCGACGCCGTTGTGCTGGACCGAGACGCCGCGTCCGCCGGAGATGTTCGGCAGCTCGACGTCGATCCCGTTGCCGGTGCCTCTCTGCTGCACCGTGACCGCGGTCGAGACGTTGGCGGGGTTGGAGACGGTCGCGCTGAGCACGCCGTCGGTCGTCCCGGTCTGCTCCAGTCTCAGCGGCACGAGGATCGACTGCTCGCAGGTGACGGTGCCGTCGGCGGCGATCGCGCGGATGTAGCTGCCGGTCGCGCACGTCCCGGCGACGCGCTGCTGGTAGAAGCTCGCGGGCTGGCCGTTGAGGAACTCGGCGTCGATGCCGGAGCCGGGGCCGTCGACCTGCAGCAGCTTCGCCAGCACCTCGGCCGGCGTGTCCGGAGAGCCGGCGGGGCCTCTGGGACCGACGGGGCCCTGCGGGCCCTCGGGGCCCTCCGGCCCCTGCTCGCCCCTGACGCCTTCCGGGCCCTGCTCGCCTCTGAGACCTTGCGGCCCCTGCTCGCCTCTGACGCCTTCCGGGCCCTGCTCGCCTCTGAGACCTTGCGGCCCCTGCTCGCCTCTCGCGCCGGCGGCGCCAGCCGGACCCTGCGCACCGGTCGCACCCTGCGGACCGACTGCGCCGGGTGCGCCCGGCGCACCCGCGGCGCCTCTCTCCCCGCGCGCGCCTCTCGGGCCGCGCTGGCCGGCCTTGCCGGTGACGTCCCAGGAGATCTTGAACTGACCGGGCTGGCAGCGGCCGTTCTTCGTCGTGAGGTTGAGCGTTCTGAACTCCTGCGTGACGCAGGCGTACAGCTGGGTCGGCGCCTTCGCGGCGTCGGCCGCGGCGGGCGTGAGCGCGAACGCTCCGGCCACTGCGCAGGGGAGGAGCGTCGCGACGCGTCGCGACGCACGGGCACGTGCGGTCATGTCCGAAAGCATCGACCATCGGCCTTACGGCGGTAGGCCAAAGGTCTGAACTGGCGCGTCTGCGTTCGTCGCAGGGAGGTGCGTGTCAGCGCGTCAGCAGCCGGTCGAGCGTGATCTCGGGATGGTCGCGCTCCAGCCGCTGCAACACGAACGCGCTGCGGAAGACGGCGAGGTGGGTGCCGTCGGCGCGCACCAGCACCTCGGCGCCGGTCGCCTCGCGCACGACCGGGACGTCGCCGGGCTCCGTCCGCCGCGCGACCGTCCACGGCGCCTCCTCCAACCGCACGGCGGCGTTGAACTCGTGCTCCATGCGGTTGACGGCGACGTCGAACTGGAGGCGGCCGACGCCGGCCAGCACCGGCACCGGGTCGCCGGCCGCGTCGCGTCTGAGCACGTGCACGACGCCCTCCTCGTCGAGCTGCTCCAGCCCCTTGCGGAACTGCTTGTAGCGCGACACGTCGCCGTTGCGGACGAACATGAAGAACTCGGGCGCCAGCGACGGGATCGCCGGGAAGCGCGCGGGCGCGTCGAGGTAGAGCGTGTCGCCGACGCGCACGTCCTGCGCGCCGACGACGCCGACGACGTCGCCGGGGAAGCCCTCCTCCATCAGCGACCGCTCGCGGCCGAAGACCTCGTGCGCGTGGGCCATCGCGAGCGTGCGGCCGGTGCGCTCGTTGGTCACGCGCATGCCGCGCTCGAAGCGGCCGGAGCAGATCCGCACGAAGGCGATCCGGTCGCGGTGGCGCGGGTCCATGTTCGCCTGCACCTTGAAGACGAGACCGGAGAACGGCGCCTCCAGCTCGCGGCTGCCGTTCGGCTCGCCGGCGGCGTCGACCTCGCGTCGCGGCGACGGCGCCGGCGCGAGCGCGACGAGCGCGTCGAGCAGCGGCCCGACGCCGAAGTTGGAGACGGCCGAGCCGAAGAACAGCGCGGTCGCCTGGCCGTCGCGGAAGGCGGCGTCGTCGAACTCCTCGTCGACCGCGTCGAGCAGCTCGAGCTCCTCGCGCGCGGTCGCCCACGAGCCCTCGTCGGCCCCGTCGGCGCCCTCCGCGTCGAGCACCTCGACCGGCGCGATCGTCGCGCCGCCGCTCGTGCGGGTGAAGCGGTGGAAGAGGTCGGTTCTGCGGTCGATCACGCCCTCGAAGGCGCCCGGCAGGCCGACCGGCCAGTTCATCGGGATCGCCTGCAGGTCGAGCACCTTGGCGAGGTGGTCGAGGATCTCCAGCGGCTCCATGCCGGGCCGGTCGTACTTGTTGACGAACGTCAGCAGCGGGATCCTGCGCGCCCGCGCGACCTCGAACAGCCGCAGCGTCTGCGGCTCGACGCCCTTGGCGGCGTCGATCAGCATCACGGCCGCGTCGACGGCGGAGAGCACGCGCAGCGTGTCCTCGGAGAAGTCCTTGTGGCCCGGGGTGTCGAGCAGGTTGAAGACCGTGCCCTCGTGCTCGAAGCGCAGCACCGTCGAGGAGACCGAGATGCCGCGTCTCTTCTCCAGCTCCATCCAGTCGGAGGTGACCTCGCGCCGGCCCGATCTCGCCTTCACCGACCCGGCCTCGGCCCCGCCGAGCGCGCCCGCGTACAGCAGCAGCTTCTCGGTCAGCGTCGTCTTGCCGGCGTCCGGGTGGGAGATGATCGCGAACGTGCGGCGGCGCGCCGCCTCCGCGGCGATCGCACCGGACGCCGCGGGGGCGAGTGGCGTGCTGCTCATGCCCTCCATGGTGGCAGCCGTACCGACCGTCCGCTCCGACGCGAATAGAGTGGGGCGCGATGAACGACCTCCACGCCCGCGACACACCCGCCGCCCGCGTCGTGATCGCCGGTGGCGGGATCGCGGCCGTCGAGACGCTGCTGGCGCTGCGCGCGACTGCCCGCGGCCGCGAGCTGGAGGTGACGCTCGTCTCGGCCGGGGACCAGCTCGAGTACCGCCCGCTGAGCGTGCTCGACCCGTTCGGCCCGGCGCCGACCCGCCGCTACCCGCTCGACCGCATCTGCGCCGAGCAAGACGCGACGCTCGTGCGCGACACCGTCGTCGCGGTCGACGGCGAGCAGCGCGCGGTGCGGCTCGGCAGCGGCGAGGCGCTCGCCTACGACGCGCTCGTCGTCGCCGTCGGCGCCCGGCGCGAGCCGGCGCTGGAGCGGGCCCACACCTTCTTCGCCGAGCAGGACGGCGACGGCACGCAGTGGATCGTGCGCGAGCTGGAGCAGCACCTCGCCCGCACCGTCACGTTCGTCGCGCCCGAGCAGAGCGGCTGGTCGCTGCCGCTGTACGAGCTGGCGCTGCTGACCGCCCACCACGCCGAGTCGAGAGGGATAGGCGACCTCGCGCTGACGCTCGTCACGCACGAGCCGCAGCCGCTGGCGATCGTCGACGGCGAGGCGAGCACCGCCGTCGAGCGGCTGCTCGGCCGCGCCGACGTGCGGATCGTCGCCGGCCGCCGCGTCACCGGCTGGGACGGCCGCGTCGTCGCGCTCGACCCGCCCGACGAGGAGGGCCCGCT
>JAEXXR010000405.1 GCA_023405705.1 Actinomycetes bacterium | reverse complement strand
GCCTATGTGCGCGACCTCGCCGCCCACACGACGACGCTCGCCGACCGCGCCGACGGGCCCGGCGGCGCGATCGCCGACAGAGACGCGAACGCCCCGACCATCTCCGGCGACGGCCGCCTCGTCGCCTGGCAGACCAACGCGACCAACCTCGACCCCGCCGACAACGCCCCAGGCTTCAGCGCCGACGTCTACGTGCGCGACGTGGTGGCCGGCACGACGCGGCTGCTCTCGCGCCGCAGCGGTCTCGACGGCCAGAAGGCGGCCGGCGGCTCCTACGCCCCGGCGCTCAGCGACGACGGCCGGATCGTCGCCTTCCAGACCGAGGACGAGACGATCGCGCCGGAGGGCGGGCCGTGGGGCGGCGACCGGCAGATCGTCGCCCGCGACCTCGCCAGCGGTCAGAACACGCTCGTCAGCCGCGCGCCCGGCGGCGCGGTCGCGAACGAGCTCAGCCGCGAGCCGGCGATCGACGGCGACGGCTCGGTCGTCGCCTTCACCTCGACCGCGACCAACCTCCTGCCCGGGCTCGGCGGCACGCAGCGCTCGTCGATCTTCGCGCGCGACGCGGCGACCGGCGCGCTGTCGGGCCCGCCTGCGTTCGGCACGCCCGGCAGCGATCCGCAGTCGCGCGCCTGGGGCCCGTCGCTCAGCGCCGACGGCCAATGCCTCGCGTTCATCGCGCGCGGCCACAACGCGATCACCGGCGCGGCCGGCGACTACGACACGGTCTGGGTCCACGTCCTCTCCGGCGTCTGCCCGAAGCCGCTGCCGGAGGCGAGAGGGCCCGGCAGAAGACAGGACGACCCGAGAAGCGGGGCGCCCGTCGCGAAGCCGAGGCTGACCAAGGTCTCGCTGCTGCGCAAGCGGTTCCGCGTCGGCAAGCGCGTGACGGCCGTCACGGCGGCGACGAGAGCGGGCAGCAGAGGCAAGGCGAAGAAGAAGCGCAAGCCGACGCCGGCCGGCACCGCGATCCGCTTCACGCTGAACGCGCGCGCCAACGTCGGGATCGCGATCGAGCGCAAGGCGAGGGGCCGCAAGGTCGGCAGACAGTGCCGCAGAGCGACGCGCAGGCTGCGCAAGAAGAAGGCGTGCGTGCGCTGGGTCGCGGTCGGGACGCTGAAGCGCAACGGCACCGCCGCCGGCAGACGGTCGGTCGCCTTCAGCGGCCGGATCGGCCGCAGGGCGCTCGCGCCGGGCGCTTACCGCGCGGTCGTGAAGGCGGCGAACGCCGCAGGTGCCGCGAAGCCGAAGACGCTGACCTTCACCGTCGTGCGCAGATAGCGGGGCGGCCGCCGGAGCGTCATGACATGACGCTCCGGCGAGCGGTCGCCGTCGCAGCGCACCGCGCGTGCACGGCGCCGGGCCGGCCCGACGAGCGCGGCCGCGTCGGAGCGCGACCGCGCCGTCATCGGCCGGCTACCGCACCAGCGGCTTCACGTGCGGCTCCAGCCGCTCGATCCGCTCCAGCCGGTCGGCCGTGCTCGTGCCGGCGAGCTGCTGCAGGCCCATCGTCTGCGCCTCCGCCTCCGCCTCAGGCGCGGGAGCCGGCTCCGGCGGCGGCTGCTCGAACGGGACCTCCTGTCTGCAGACCGTTCTCTCGGCCGGCAGGGTGAGCTCCTCCAGGTAGGCGTCGACCGCCGGGTCGATGCAGTCCGGCGAGTTGCCGCCGTAGGCGGTGTGGCCGTCGCCGCGCATCGTCAGCAGCCGCGCGTTGCCGAGCTGCGCGACGAGCCGTCTCGCCTCCTTGTATGGCGTCGCCGGGTCGTAGGTCGTCCCGACGACGAGCGTCGTCGGCTCGGCCGCCGGGTTGCGGAACGGGCCGTGGAAGGCGCTGTTGGCCTTGACCGGGTAGAGGCCCCAGGCGACCTCGGTGTAGCCGTGGTTCCACCACGAGTGGTCGTAGTCGTTGTAGGAGCGGAAGCCCTCGCGCAGGAAGGTGCGCAGGTCGCTCGGGTAGCGCTGCTCCAGGGCGCTGATCGTGAAGTAGCGGTCGGTCAGCGGGTCGTAGCTGCCGTCGTCGTTCCTGCCGTAGAAGAGGTTGGTGATCGCGCGCAGGACGGTGCCGTCGTTCTCCTGCTGCGCTCTCGCGAGCGCGTAGGCGAGGTCGGGCCACAGCTGCTTGGCGTAGACCGCCTGCGTCACCGCGGCGTCGATGTCCTCGCCGTCGACCGGGTCGCCGTTGCTCGCCGGGATCGGCGTCTCGGAGGCTCTCTCGATCAGCTCGTCGAGCGCGGACCACGGGTCGTCGCCGCCGAAGCCGAGGCAGGCCGTCTGGTTCGCCGCGCAGGCCTGCAGGAAGCGGCCGATCGCGCGCTCGAAGCCGGCGGTCTGCTCGTCGAGGCTGGAGAGCGGGTCGTTGACGTACTGGTCGGGGTCGAGCGCGCCGTCGAGCACCATCGCGCGGACCTTGTCCGGGAACATGCTCTGGTAGGTCGCGCCGAGGAAGGTGCCGTAGGAGAAGCCGAGGTAGGTCAGTCTTCTGTCGCCGACGGCGGCGCGCAGGTGGTCGATGTCACGCGCGACGTTCGCGGTCGAGACGTACGGCAGCACCTCGCTGTTCAGCTCCAGGCATCTGCGGATGTAGCTCGTGTCGCGCCGCACCAGCGCGCGCACGTCGAGCGTCTCGGGCCGCTCGAACGGCTGGGCGTAGACGCCCTCGGTCTCCTGGTTCGATCTGCAGTCGATCGACGGTCTGCTCTGACCGACGCCGCGCGGGTCCATGCCGACGATGTCGAAGCGGTCGTTGACGCCCGCGAACAGGTCGGCGCCGATCGCCTCGACCGTGCTCGCGGCGTCGCCGCCCGGGCCGCCGAAGTTGACGAACAGCGAGCCGATCCGTCGGTCCGGATCTCTCGCCGGGATTCTCACGACGGCGAGGTCGAGCGTGCCGCGCCGCGGACGGGACCAGTCCTTCGGGACCGTCGCGGTGGCGCACTGGGCGCCTCTGCCGCAGTCGCTCCACTGCAGCGGCTGCGCGGGGCGCGGCTTCTGCGCGCCCGCCTGCGGTGCGGCGACGGCGCAGACGGCGGCGGTCGCGACGCAGGCAGCCGTCAGCCGCCGTGCCCTGAGGCCGTGGCTCATGTGTCCTCCCTTGAAGTGGATGGGCCTCGCGGCGGGCTACCCGGCTGGCGGGCGAGGGCACGGAGCGCGGTCATCGCGGAGACAACCCCGTCTCGCGGGCGTGGCGCGCCGCCGCTCCGGAGACGCGCGCTGACGATCCGATCCGCCCACTGCTCAAGCGCCACGCGCTCGTGCCGAGGAACCGAGGAGATGAGCCATCGTCCGAGCTTCACGGCGCCGTTCGGCGAACGGCAGCGCGACGGCAGAAGAGACGGCAGTCCGCTCGTCTCGCGCGGCCTCGTCGTCGACGCCGCGCCGCAGCAGCGGGCGCGCCAGGCGCTGCGCGCGGCCGAGCGGCTCAGCCGCGCCGTCGTCGAGGGGCTGGAGGAGGGCGTCGTCGTCACCGACGCCGAGCTGCGGCCCGTCAGCTGGAACGCGAGCGCGCTGCGGATCCTCGGCGTCACGCCCGAGGAGCTGGCGGGCAGCCGCTT
>JAEXXR010000627.1 GCA_023405705.1 Actinomycetes bacterium | reverse complement strand
GAGTCTCCCGGCAGCCCGCTGCAGCCCCTCGGGCGTCGAGCGGCCGCGCACCGCGAGCAGCCCGGCCCTCGGCGCGCCGGGCTGGTCGCCCGCGCCCGCCAGCTGCTGGAGCGCCAGCTCGCGCAGCGCCTGCTCCATCTCGTCGTCGCCGGGGCGGAAGATCGGGCCGAAGACGTAGACGCAGACGGCCTTCAGCGTCGCGCCGCGCGTGCGTGCGAGCAGCCGTGCGAGCGCGAGGGCGTCACGAGCGGCGCCGCTGTCGTCGTAGCCCGCGAGGATCATGGGAACGACCGTACGCCGCGTGGAGGCACCCGCCATCCGCGAGCTGCCGCCGGTCATGTCCGTAGTCCTCCGCGCCGACGCTCAGGATGTTCGTGCGACGGCCGGCGCGGCCGAGGAGCGCGCGATCCGCAACGTCACGCGCGTGCCGTAGCCCGGCTGCGACGCGACGTCGAGCGCGCCGCCGGTCAGCGCCGCGCGCTCGCGCATCCCCTGCAGGCCGAAGCCGTCGGTGCGCTCGGCGAGGTCGAAGCCGCGGCCGTCGTCCTGCACGCACAGGTCGACGGCGTCGTCGTGCTCGACGAGCGTGATGCTGACCGTGCTGGCCTGTGCGTGCTTGACGACGTTGGTGAGCGTCTCCTGCACGATCCGGTAGAGGGAGTCCTCGATCGTGGCCGGCAGGCGCTCCCCGCCGGGCAGCTGGGCTTCGAACGCGATCTCGAGCCCGCTCGTGGACGCGATGCGCTCGACCAGGCTCTCCAGCGCCGAGACGATGCCGAACGTGTCGAGCGACGCCGGACGCAGGTCGGTGATCAGGCGCCGCAGGCCGGTGATCTCCGTGTCGATCTGGCCGAGCGCCGCGTCGAGGGTCGCGCGCACGGCGGCGAGGTCGTCGCTGCGCCGGGCGCCGGAGAGCAGGACCTTCAGACCGGCCAGCTCCTGGAGCGTCTCGTCGTGCAGCTCTCGCGCCCAGCGCTGGCGCTCGCGCTCGGAGGCCTCGATCGAGCGGCGCAGCCCTTCGCTGGCGACGGTCTGCGCGGTCGCGACGGCGGTCGCGGCGCTGGCGGCGAAGCTCTCCAGCAGCCGCTCGTCCTCGCGCGTGAACTCCTCGCCGCCGCTGCGGTCGAAGGCGCTCAGGACCCCGAGTGCGCGCCCGCGGTAGACGAGCGGGACGAACAGCCCGGTCGTCGCCTGCAGCCGCTCGCCGAGCTGGAAGCGGAGCCGGTCGCGGACGTTCGCGAGCCGCTCGACGCGGCGGCGCGCCATCACGTCGCCGCTGACGGAGCCGTCGAGCGGGACGGCCAGGTCGAGCAGGCTCGCCGTCAGGTCGCCGGCGACCGCCTCGACGCGCAGCGCGTCGCCGTCGGGCAGCATGATCAGGACGCCGCGCGCCTCCACGAGCGCGCGGGCGCGCTTGACGATCAGCTCGAGCACTCGCCGCAGGTCGGTCTCGCCGCCGATCGCGCGGGCGATCTCGGTCGTCGCCTCCAGCGCGCGCACCAGCTGCTCCAGCTCGTTGCGGCGGCTGTGCTCGCCGTGGTAGGTCCGGGCGTTGGCGATCGCGACGCTCGCCCAGCCGGCGAGCAGCACGATCGCCTCCTCGTCGTCGGCGTCGAACGGCTCCCCGTCCTCCTTCTCGCACAGGTAGAGGTTGCCGAAGGCCTCGCCGCGGACGGCGATCGGCACCCCGAGGAAGGTCTCCATCTGCGGATGCCCGAGCGGGAAGCCGTAGGAGCGCGGATGGTCGCCGACGTGCGTCAGCCGCAGCGGTCTGGGATCGCTGATGAGGACGCCGAGCACGCCGCGGCCGCGTGGCAGGTCGCCGATCTCGGCGCGGGTGCCGTCGTCGACGCCGGAGGTCAGGAACTGCTCCAGCTCGCGGCGCCGTTCGTCGAGCACGCCGAGCGCCGCGTAGCGCGCGCCGGTCAGGGCGCGGGCCTCGTCGAGCACCCGTCGCAGCAGCGTCTCAAGATCGAGCTCGGCGACGACGCTGCGCCCGACGTCCAGGATCCGCCGGAGCCTCTGTTCGTCGAGCATCTCGTGCGAAGCCTACGCCTCGCGCTCAGCCGATTTCAAGCATTCCTGCGCATTTCTCACCAAGCGCGCGATCCGTAGTTCGACACGATGCGTGAACGGGCGCGGCGCGGATGGCGCGGCGGCGCCGTGGGCGTAGCGTCGGCGAGATGACTCCGGCCTCGACCGACTCCCGCGGCCCGGCGTCGCCGGCCTCCGGCGACGGTCTCAGCGCGGCGGAGGCCGAGCGGCGCCTGCTGCAGCACGGTCCCAACGAGCTCGTGCGGCGGACCGAGCGGCGCTGGCCGCGCGAGCTGGCGCGCCAGTTCGTCCACCCGCTCGCGCTGCTGCTGTGGGCGGCGGCCGCGCTGGCCGTCGTCGCCGACCTCCCCGAGCTGGCGGTCGCGATCGTCGCCGTCGTCGTGCTGAACGCGCTGTTCGCCTTCTGGCAGGAGCAGCAGGCCGAGCGTGCGGTCGAGGCGCTCGGCGCCTATCTGCCGCCGCACGCGACGGTCGTGCGCGACGGCCGCCGCCAGCAGATCGAGGCGCGTCTGCTGGTGCCGGGCGACCTGTTGGAGATCGCGGAGGGCCAGCGGGTCTCGGCCGACGCCCGGCTGCTTCAGGGCGCGGTCGAGATCGACGCCTCGGCGCTGACGGGCGAGTCGCAGCCGGTCGACCGGTCGGCGGGCGCCGGCGACGCCGCGCTGCCGCCGTTGGAGCGGGCCGATCTCGTCTTCAGCGGCACGAGCTGCGTCGGCGGCGAGGCGCGAGCGGTCGTGCTGGCGACCGGGATGGGCACCGAGCTGGGTCGCGTCGCCGCGCTCTCGCAGCGGGTCGGCGAGGAGGCCAGCCCGCTCCAGCGCGAGGTCAACCGCGTGGCGCGCCTGATCGCGCTCGTGGCGGTCGGCGCGGGGATCGCCTTCGTGCCGATCGGGACGCTGCTGGCAGGGCTGCCGCTCGCCGACGCCGTCGTCTTCGCGATCGGCCTGCTGGTCGCGAACGTGCCGGAGGGGCTGCTGCCGACGATCACGCTCGCGCTCGCCGTCGGCGTGCGCCAGCTCGCGCGGCGCAGAGCGCTCGTGAAGCGGCTCAGCGCCGTCGAGACGCTCGGGTCGACGACCGTCATCTGCACCGACAAGACCGGCACGTTGACCGAGAACCGGATGCGGGCGACGGCGCTGTGGACCCTCGACGGGGAGATCGCGCTGGAGCAGGGCGCGGGCGCGGCCGGGCGCGCGCCGGCCGAACGGAGCGGGCCGTCCGCAGAGCGCCTGAGCGGGGCGGAGAC
>JAEXXR010000085.1 GCA_023405705.1 Actinomycetes bacterium | reverse complement strand
CGTCCGCGGCGCTGCTGCCGGCGCCCGCGAGCGCGACGCCGAGGCTGGCGGAGACGACGTGCTCGCTGCCGTCGGGATGGGCGAGCGGCGCGACGAGCGCGACGTGGATCCGCTCGGCCAGCGTGCGCGCGGCGCCCGGGGTGATCCCGTCCGCGACGATCACGAACTCGTCGCCGCCGAAGCGGGCGACCGTGTCGCCCGGCCTGACGACCGACGACAGCCGCTGCGCGACCTGGCGCAGCACCCAGTCGCCCATCTCGTGGCCCATCGACTCGTTGACGAGCTTGAAGTCGTCGAGGTCGCAGCAGACGACCGCGACCTCGCCGCCGTCGCGCAGCGAGCGGCAGAGCGCGTGCGTGAGCCGGTCGAGCAGCAGCGCCCGGTTGGGCAGGTCGGTCAGCGGGTCGCGCGTCGACAGCCGCTTCAGCTCCGCCTGCGAGCGGTGGCGCTCGATCGCCAGCGCGGCGAGCCGGCTCGCCTGCCGGATCAGCAGCAGGTCGGCGTTGCTCGGCGCGCGCGGCGACCTGTAGTAGAGCGCGAAGGTGCCGAGCACCTCGCCGGCGGCGTCGAGCACCGGCACCGACCAGCAGGCGCCGAGCCCGGCGTCGCGCGCGAGGTCGCGGAAGGCGAGCCAGCGGCGGTCGTGCGCGATGTCGACGACGATCACCTCTCTGGCGAAGTGCGCCGCGCTGCCGCACGAGCCGACCTCGGGACCGACCTCGACCCCGTCGAGCGCCTCGACGTAGGCGCGCGGCAGGTTGGGGGCGGCGCCGTGGTGGAGCGTGCGGCGCTCGCGGTCGTACAGCAGCAGCGAGCCGGTCAGGCCGTCGCTGTGGCGCTCGACGGCCAACACCAGCTCGCCGAGCACCTGCGCCAGCGGCGCCTCGTGCACCATCAGCTCGTGCACGTCGCTGTGCGCGCGCAGCGCGTTCAAGGTGGGGTCGACGAGCGGCTCGCCCGCGCTCCCGCGATCGATCGTGGCGTCCCCCACACATGGATGATCGGCCGCTGCGCCCCGTTCCCCACCCGCCGGCAGCGGTACTGGCGCGTCTACGCGGTGTCGCGTCCGCGCCCGGACACCGCTCACCCTCCGATCGGCGGGGGTCCGATCGGCGGGGGCGAAACCGTCGCGACACGGGTCGCCCGAGCCGTGCTCGTCAGGGCCGGCGTGTCGCATAGTGATTGCACGCCGGTGGGGCAACGCGTCGGGGCCTGACGCGCCACCGGCGCCTCCAAGGCCACGCGGCGCGCCGGCCCCATCTCTGACTCCCGGCGCGCCGCGCGGGCCGGTTGGTCAGCAGACAGGAGCCCTACCCAGCGATGCGCAGTCCGTCCACGTTCGGCCGCGACCCGGGCCTTCAGGTCCGGATGATCCTCACGATGTTCCTGCTCGGCGCGGTCTACGTCGTGCTGATGGCGGCGGTCGCCGCCTCCGGCATGGGCATCGCCTCCGCGATCGCGATCGCAGGCGGCCTCTTCGTCGTCCAGCTGTTCGCCTCCGCCAAGCTCGCGCTGCGCGCGATGCACGCGAAGGTCGTCTCGCCGCAGGAGGCGCCGCAGTTGCACGCGATGGTCGAGCGGCTGTGCGTCCAGGCCGACCTGCCGAAGCCGAAGATCGCGATCGCGCAGACGAGCGTGCCGAACGCCTTCGCGATCGGCCGCTCGCGCAGAACGGCGACGGTCTGCGCGACGACCGGCATCATCGACCTGCTGGAGCCGCACGAGCTGGAGGGCGTGATGGCCCACGAGCTCGCCCACGTCCAGCACCGCGACGTGATGATCATGACGATCGCCTCGTTCTTCGCGAGCATCGCCGCCTTCATCATGCAGTGGGGCTTCTTCTTCGGCGGCGGCAACCGCGAGAGCCCCGGCATCCTGCCGCTGATCGCGGTCTCCTTCGCCGTCTACGCGGTCTCGTTCTTCCTGATGCAGATGCTGTCGCGCTACCGCGAGTTCGCCGCCGACCGCGGCGCCGCGATCATGACCGGCCGCCCGAGCGCGCTCGCCTCGGCGCTGATGAAGATCAGCGGCTCGATGAGCCGCGTGCCGCAGCGCGACCTGCGCGCGGCGAGCGAGATGAACGCCTTCTTCATCCTGCCGGCCTCGCCGCGCAGAACGGTCGCGAGCCTGTTCGCCACGCATCCGCCGCTGGAGAAGCGGATCGCCGCCCTGGCGAGACTCGAATCCCAATTGCAGGGCAGCGACCTCCCGCCCGCCCGCGGCTACCGCGAGCTGACGCGGCCGTAGCGGCAGGTCCGGGGCGCAGCGAGACCGCGCGCCCAGGACCGCCGCGCGGGCTCATCTGTAGTTGGTCGCGAGCGCTCTGCCGACGCTGCTCGAGTTGACGTATCTGCCGACCGCGGAGCAGTTTCTCGACGCCGCGCAGGAGATCCCCACGAGCTGACCGGTGAGCGCACCGGCCGGCAGCGGCGTGGTCGTCGCCGACCAGGTCGAGCCGCCGTAGTCGCCACCGAGCGGCGTGACGGCGTAGTTGCTGTCGTAGGAGGCCCCGACGGCGGTGCAGTCGGTCGTCGAGGCGCAGGCGACGCCGGAGTACCAACCGCCCTGCCCGCCGGCCGGGAGCGCCGGGGCCGTCGTCAGTCTCCACGTGCCGGAGGCGCGCGTCAGCGCCATCGGCGCCGAGTCGAACGTCACGCCGTCGGTCGAGGCGCCGACCGCTATGCAGGCGCCCGACGCGCGGCAGGAGACGCCGGCGAGCGAGGTCGCTGCGGCGCCGGAGGGCGCCGGGGCGGTCTCGAGCGTCCACGTCCCGGTGCCGCCGGTGCGCGACATCACCAGCGACTCCGAGCCGCCGGGGTAGGAGGCGCCGACCGCGACGCAGTTCTCGGAGGCGTCGCAGGAGACGCCGGCGAGCAGCGCGTAGGTCGAGCCGACCGGGTTCGGCGTCGACTGGATCGACCACGTCCCGCCGTTCCAGCGCAGCGCGAGCGTGTACGTGCCGGTGTTGTCGGTGTACTGGCCGACCGCGGTGCAGGCGGTCGCGCTCGTGCACGAGACGCCGGACAGCCGCGCAGCGGTGGCGCCGACCGGCGCCGGCGCGGACTGCGTCGCCCACGAGCCGGTCCAGCGCTGCACGTGCGGTCTCGCCCCCGAGCCCGCGTCGAAGCTGCCGACTGCCGTGCACGCTCTGGTGGCGCTGCACGACGCGGCGGCGAGGTCGTGCGCCGTCGCCCCCGACGGCGTCGCCGGCGTCTGCAGCGACCAGGCCGTCCCGTTCCAGCCGGCGACCAGCGATATCGGGCTGGCGCCTCTGTCCCAGCTGCCGGCCGCGACGCATTCCGACGTGCTTGCGCAGCCGACGCCGCCGAGCGCGGTCGTGCTCGCGCCGCTCGGGTCGGCGACGGTCTTGTCCGACCACGTCGCCGCGTGCGCAGCGGGCGCGGCGAGCAGCAGCGCGCCTGCGAGCAGGCTCGCGGAGAGGCTCGTTCGCCTCATGTCTTCCCCCTTGATGCGTTGGTCGCCGACGCCCCACACCGGCCGCCGGCCTTCCCCTCGATTCCGGCGCATCATAGATGAAAGCGAACGGCGCAGTTCATCTGAGCCGTTCGCGATGACCCGCTGCGCGATCCCAGGAGACCCAGGCAGACCGCGCAGCGGGCGTTTGCAGCGGGCGGCGCGCCGGGGCGCGCCGGCCGTTCAGGCGTCGAGAATCAGGCCGAGCCGGCGCTCGAGCGCGCCGCCGAGGACCTCGCGGACGGGGCCCTCCTCGAAGCGCTCGACGAGCTCGGCGAGGAAGCCCTCGATCACGAGCCGCTTGGCGACGTCCTCCTTGAGGCCGCGCGAGCGCAGGTAGAACAGCTGCTCGGCGTCGATCTGGGCGATCGCCGCCGCGTGGGTGCAGCGGACGTCGTTGGCCTGGATCTCCAGGCCGGGGATCGCGTCGGCGTGCGCTCTCTTGGACAGCAGCAGGTTGCGGCTCTCCTGGAAGGCGTCGGTCTGCTGCGCGCCCGGGTCGACGATGATGTTGCCGCGCCAGACGGCCTCCGAGCGGCCCTGCAGCACGCCGCGGAAGGCGAGGTCGGAGGTCGTGTGCGGAGCGGCGTGCTCCTGCGTCGTGTCGAAGTCGATGTGCTGGCGCTTGTGGCTCGCGTAGGCGCCGGTCACCTTGCCGTCGGCGCCCTTGCCGGCCAGCTTCGTCTCCGTGCGGACCTTGCCGCGTGCCGAGCCGAAGCCGAGCGAGACCCAGTCGAGCGCGCCGTCGCGGCCGACCTCGGCCCGCTGCGAGCCGAAGATCCAGCTCTTCTCCGACAGGTTCTGCCCGTTCACGAAGCGGAGGTTGGCGTTGTCGCCGACGACCAGCTCGACGACGGTGTTGAAGAGCCCGTCGCGGTCCTCGCCGGCCGACAGGTACTGCTCCCACACCTCGGCCTGCGCGCCGTCCTCCAGCACGATCAGCGAGCGCCAGTTGAGCGCCGTCTTGTCGCCGTCCTGCACGACGGTGACGAGCAGCGGGCGCTCCAGCGCGACGCCGCGGCCGACGTGGACGAACAGCCCGCCGGCGAAGGCGGCGTCGTTGTGGGCGACGAAGGCGTCCTGCGCCGCGACGATCGTGCCGAGGTGCTGCTCGACCAGCTCGGGATGCGAGGCGGCCGCCTGCTCCAGCGAGCTGATGACGACCCCGTCGGGCAGCTCGCCGGAGACCTCGACGGTCTCCGCGTCGACCTGCGCGACGACGATCGGCTGCTCCAGCCCGACGAACAGCGCGTCGGCGCCCTCGACGGCGGCCGCCGAGCCGGCGCCGGCCGGCGCGTAGGCGGCGAGGTCGAGCGAGGAGATGTCGGTGAACTCCCACCCGGGCTTGCCCTTGTAGGTGGGGAGGTCGAGCGTCTCGGTCAGCGACGCGGCGCGCTCGCGGCGCGCCGTCAGCCAGCCGGGCTGCTCGGGTGCGATCGCAGAGGCCATCAGCCGATCGATCCTTCCATCTGCAGCTCGATGAGGCGGTTCAGCTCGACGGCGTACTCCATCGGCAGCTCCTTCGCGACCGGCTCGATGAAGCCGTTCACGATCAGCTTCGACGCCTCTTCCTCGTTGATGCCGTGCGACTGCAGGTAGAAGATCTGCTCCTCGCCGATCTTCGAGACGGTCGCCTCGTGTCCGACGTCGACGTCGTCCTCGCCGATGCGGATCGTCGGGTAGGTGTCCGAGCGCGAGTGCTCGTCGAGCAGCAGCGCGTCGCAGACGACCTTCGACTTGGCGCCGTGGGCGCCTCTGGCGACCTCCAGCAGGCCGCGGTAGGAGCCGCGCCCGCCGTCCTTGGAGATCGACTTGGCGAAGATGTTCGACGTCGTGTTCGGCGCGGCGTGGACGATCTTGCCGCCCGCGTCCTGGTGCTGGCCGGCGCCGGCGAAGGCGATCGAGAGGATCTCGCCGTGCGCCCGCTCGCCGAGCAGGTAGACGGACGGGTACTTCATCGTCAGCTTCGAGCCGAGGTTGCAGTCGACCCACTCGACGGTCGCGTCCTCGTAGGCGACCGCGCGCTTGGTGACGAGGTTGAAGACGTTCTGCGACCAGTTCTGCACCGTCGTGTAGCGGATGCGGGCGCCTCTCAGCGCGATCAGCTCGACGACGGCCGAGTGGAGCGAGTCCGACGAGTAGGTCGGCGCGGTGCAGCCCTCGACGTAGTGAACGTAGGAGCCCTCGTCGGCGATGATCAGCGTCCGCTCGAACTGGCCCATGTTCTCCGTGTTGATGCGGAAGTAGGCCTGCAGCGGCATCTCGACGTGGACGCCCGGCGGCACGTAGACGAACGAGCCGCCCGACCAGGTCGCGCTGTTGAGCGCGGCGAGCTTGTTGTCGTTGGCCGGGATGACCGTGGCGAAGTATCTCTTCACCAGCTCCTCGTGCTCGCGCAGGCCGGAGTCCATGTCGACGAAGATCACGCCCTGCTTCTCGAGGTCCTCGCGCACCTGGTGGTACACGACCTCGGACTCGTACTGGGCGCCGACGCCGGCGAGGAATCTGCGCTCCGCCTCGGGGATGCCGAGGCGGTCGAACGTTCTCTTGACGTCCTCGGGCACGTCGTCCCACGAGCGCGCCGCGCGCTCGGAGGCGCGCACGAAGTAGTGGATGTTGTCGAAGTCGACCTCGTCGAGCATCGGCGAGCCCCATCTGGGCATGCCGTGCGCGAAGAAGTGGTCGAGCGACTTGAGCCGGAACTCGCGCATCCACTGCGGCTCGTCCTTGAACTCGGAGATCTTCTCGACGATCTCCCTGTTGATGCCCTTGGGCGCCTTGTAGAGGTAGTTCTCGGCGTCGTGGAAGCCGAAGCGCTCGGTGTAGTCGGCGTTGATGCCCTTGAGCGCTTCCTGCTCTGCGATGACTTCGGGGGTGGCCATGTCAGTCAACCTCCAGCTTGATCACGTTGTCGTCGACGACCACGGGGAACGTGTCCACCGGGACGTAGGCCGGCAGCGTGAGCGGCGCTCCGGTCTTCAGGTCGAAGAGGGCTCCGTGGCGGGGACATTCGATCGTGCAGCTCTCGGGATCGAGCACGCCCTCGGCGAGCGGCCCGTCGTCATGCGAGCAGCGGTCCTCGATCGCGTAGATCGTTCCGGCGCAGTTGAAGACGCCGATCTCGAGATCGTCCAGCTCGACGAGCTTCATCGCTCCGGGGGGAAGCTCTGCGAGTGGACAGACGATGATCGTTTCCGGCACGGGGGGATAAGTCCTAGTCAGATGATCGGATTTACCTGTCCGATTGTAGCGGGCACCTCCCCGCGAGCCCCCGCCCCCGCGCAGCGGCGCACGGGCGACGACGGCGCGCCGCGGAGACGGCCGCGGAAAGCGCGGCGGGACCGGCGGCCCTAGGTGTAAGTCCCGAGCAGGTTGTTCAGGCGGGTGGCTGGGGTTTGTCGGCCGATGCCTGAGTGTTTGCGGTGATGGTTGTAGTGGTGCAGCCAGCCGTCAAGGGCTGCGGTGCGTTCTGCG
>JAEXXR010000022.1 GCA_023405705.1 Actinomycetes bacterium | reverse complement strand
CCGAGCTGCTGTGCGGCGGGGAGGGGCGCGCACCCGGCAGCACGCTCGCACCGACGCTGCTGGCGCTCGCCGACCCGAGCGACCCGCTCGGCCAGGAGGAGGTCTTCGCCCCGGTCGCCTGCGTGCTCGCCGCCGACGATCCCGCGCAGGCGGTCGCGCTCGCCAACGGCGTCCGCTTCGGCCTCGCGGCGGCGGTCTTCACGCGCTCGCTGGAGCAGGCCGCCCGCGCCGTCGACGCGCTCGACGCCGGCCTCGTGCGCGTCAACCAGTCGACCGCCGGCGTCGACCTCCACGCCCCCTTCGGCGGCGTCAAGGCCTCGTCGTTCGGCACCCGCGAGCAGGGCCCCGCCGCCCGCGACTTCTTCACCGAGACGCGCACGGTCAGCATCGCGCTCTGAGCGCTCCGACGCACCGTCTCCCCTCGCCGCGCCGGCCGCGCACGACGCTCCGACACACCGCCTTGCGGCATATCGACGCTTCGGATAGCTTGCCGCGCAATCGAGGCGGCAGGGGGAGACGGGGATGCGCAGGGGTCGGGGATGGTCGGCGGTCGGGCGCGCGACGGCGCTCGCCGCGGGGGTCGGCGTGCTGCTCGGCGCGAGCGCGCCGCGGGCGGCGGCGGGCGATCCGTACCCGGTCGCGGAGCCGCTGCCGGAGCGCACGCCGCCGGTCCACGACGCCTGGGACGGCGAGTGGCAGGTCTCGCCCGCCGATCCGAGCGATCCGGGCAGACTCGCCAACCCGTTCCTCGTCCCGGTCGGCGCCTACGACGCGGACGTCCACCAGCTGACGGCGATCGTCGCCGACTCGACCGTCAACCTGTGGGACGCGCGCTGGCTCGACCAGGAGATCCCCGTCAGCCAGGGCACGCCGGTGCTGCCGCTCGTCGCCGACGGGCCGCTGTGGGACTACTCGGTCAACGGCTCGGTGCTGACGCAGGCCAACCCGCTCTTCCCGATCGACCGCGTCATCTTCATGGACGAGACGCCCGACCGGCTGATCGTCGCGCAGGGCGTCAACAACGCGAGCCCTGACTGGCACAGCGGCTGGAACAGCTGGGACGAGAGAGCGTTCGACGCGGTCGTCGCCGACGCCGGCGCCGGGGTCGGCTGCATCGTGATCGTCACGCCCGGCTACAAGACCGGCCCCGGCGACCCGAACGCGTGGGGCGGTCCGGCCAGCGCCGCCGAGCGGACCGAACTCGACGAGGCCGCGGCGTGGATGCGCGCGAAGGCGAGAAGCGACCCGCGCTTCGTGCTCGCCGACTGGCACGCGTCGTCGGTCTCGCGACCCGACTGGTGGTTCAACGACGTCCACGCCGACGAGGACGGCTCCGACCAGTACGAGGCGCTGATCACCCGCGCCGCGCGCCGCTGCCCCGACCCGGAGCGCTGGGCACCGACGGCGGCGGTCAGCGACAAGCTCGTCGAGGCCGCCTACGACGACTTCCTCGGCCGCTCGGTTTCACCGGCCGACCTCGCCTGGTGGCGCGGCAACCTCGCCGCCACCGGCTACGGCTCGACGCCGCTGTTCGCGCAGCTGACGAAGGACGACGGCTTCAGCGACGAGGTGGTCGACGGGCTCTACCGACAGCTGCTCGGCCGCCCCGCCGACAGAGCGACCGAGATCTCGTACTGGCGTGCGGGCGTCGAGGCGCGCACGACGACGGTCGCCGAGCTGGCGCAGAGCATCGTCGCCAGCGGCGAGTTCTGGAGACGCGCCGGCAGCGACCCCGAGACCTTCGTCGAGCTGCTGTACGCGACCGTCCTCGGCCGCGCCCCGTCGATCGCCGACCGCGACTGGTGGGTCGCCCAGCTCGCCGGCGGCGAGACCAGAGGCAGAGTCGGCCGCGCGATCTACCAGTCGGCCGAGAGCCGTGACCGCCGTGCCGCCGCGCTCGCGCAGCGCTACCTGAAACGGAGACCGAACGTGCTGGAGAAGAGCCATTGGCGCGCCGTGCTCGGCGCCGACGCAGGCGACGACGTCGGGCTGGCGATCGCGCTCGCGAAGCTGCCCGAGTACCGCGACGCCGCCCAGAGCCGATGAGCGGCCTGCGGACCGCCCGCCTGACGGCGGCGCTGCTCGCGCTCGTCGCCGCGATCGCGCTCGCCGGCTGCAGCGCAGCGACGATGAACTCGATCCAGAACGACCACGCGAACGCCGCCGGCGCCGGCAGCGTCAACAGCGCCGACAACGGCGCCTCGATCGCGCTCGGCAACGGCAAGCACGTGCTGATGTACAACGACGCCTTCGTCGGCGCGCTCGAACCGGACCTCGAGCGGCCGCCCGGCACGAAGCTCGTCAACAACGCGCTCGTCGTCTGGGACGAGGCGAGAAACACGGTCAACCCGTACGTCGGCCCCGGCGAGACGGCGCAGTTCAAGCCGGCCGACCCCGACCACTTCTACTGGCTCACCAACGGCGTCAAGGACGGCGCGACGCTGCGCTTCCTCGCGCAGGAGCGGGTGAAGCCGACGGCGGCGAACCCGGGCTTCCCGCTCGTCGCCAACGTCGTCATCTCCGTCCCGGTCTCGAACCTCGACGCGACGCCGTCGGTCGTGCGGCTGCCGCTCGGCGACGACGAGGTGACGTGGGGCGAGGGGATCGTCGCCTGGAGAGGCGACTGGTATCTCTACGGCGCCGTCCAGGACGGCCTCGCGCACAGAACGCTGCTCGCGAGAGCGCCGGCCGCGTCGCTCGCGACGCTGTCGAGCTGGCGCTACTACGTGCCGGCAGACGGCAGCTGGTCGACGTCGCAGAGCGCGGCCGGCGCGCTGCTGAACACGGCCGGCGGCCACGTCCCGCACCTGCTGCACCCGGTCGTCCACGACGGTGGGATCGTCTCGCTCGCGAGCAGCAGCGTCTTCGACAGCCAGTTCCGCTGGGCCGCGAGCGCGACGCCGTGGGGCGTCGTCACCGTCGGCGGCAGCGCCTTCTCGCCGCCGGAGGCCGGGCAGAGATGCGGCAGCGGCGGCCTGCGGATCGTCTACTCGATCCACCCCCACGACCTCAGCGACCCGGCCGAGAGCCTGTGGAGCTACTCGACCACCTGCTGGGCGACCGACCCCGGCAGCTCGCCCGGCCGCTACGCGCCCGACTACCGGCCGCGCTTCTTCAACCTCGACCTCGCCGACGCGCCGACCGCCTGCCCGGCGCTGAGCGAGGCGGCGACGCGCAGCTTCGTGACGGCGGCCTACACCGACATGCCGCGGCGGACGCCGTCGAGAGCGGAGTCCGGCTACTGGACGACCGAGATCGCGGCGAAGGGTCACTGCCGCTCGCGGCTGATCGGCCTGCTCGCGCAGGACGCCGGCTACCTCGGCGGCCTGATCGACGACGCCTACCAGCAGACGCTCGACCGGCTGCCGACCGCCGGCCCGCGCACCGAGCGGCTCGGCAGGCTGCTCGACGGGACCGACACCTCCACGGACCTGTTCGTCTCGTTGCTCTCCAGCGGCGAGTTCCTCGCGAACGCGGGCGGGACCGACAGCGGCTTCGTGACCGCGCTGTACGCGCGGCTGCTCGGCGCGACCCCGTCGGCCGGCGACCTCGCGTACTGGGTCGGCCGCACCGGCACGCACGGCCGCGCCGTCGTCGCGCGCGAGATCCACGGGTCGACCGACGCGCGCACGCGCCGCCTCAACGCGCTCGCGACGCGCTACCTCCGCCGCACGTTCGCCGGGACCGAGCTGACCTACTGGCGCACCCGCCTCGGCGAGGGCTCCAACAACGACGTCACGGTCACCCGCGACCTCGTCAACACGGCCGAGTACCTCACGCGCGCGGGGGTGCGCTTCCCCTGAGCGGCGCGTGCGGCTGGCGGCCGGCCGGCCGGGCGGCGCGTGCGGCGCGCCGCGGCCGGCCCGCTC
>JAEXXR010000662.1 GCA_023405705.1 Actinomycetes bacterium | reverse complement strand
CCGCGTCAGGTCCGCTCCAGCACCACGACCGGGATCTCGCGGTCGGTTCTCTGCTGGTACTCGTCGTAGGCCGGCCAGGTGGCGGTCATCGTCCGCCACATCTCCGGCTTCTCATCCGGCGTCGCGGTGCGCGCGCGGGCGGTGAATCTGTCGTCTCTGATCTGGACGCCGACCTCGGGGTCGTCCTGCAGGTTGAGGAACCACGACGGGTGCTCCGGGGTGCCGCCCTTGGACGCGACGACCAGCACGTCGTCGCCGTGGCGCTGGTAGATCAGCGGCGTTCTGCGCAGCTCGCCCGATCTGCGCCCTCTCGTCGTGAGGATCAGCACGGTCGTGTTCTGCCAGTCGTGGCCCTCGGCCCCGTCGGTCGCCTCGTAGCGCTCCACGTGCTCCTTGCCGAACAGCATCGTTCGCGGTCCTCCTCGGTCGGGTCGGTCGTCGCTGACGGTTCTACCCGGCACGACCGCGGGCGTGCGCCCGATGGGCGCGCGCTCCTGCTACCCCGCCTGCCACGCCTCCGCGAGCAGTCTGCGGATGCGCTTGGAGGAGACCTGGCCTCTGACGCCGAGGCCCTGCGCGAAGTGGCTCATGCGCAGCTCCTCCAGCTGCCAGTGCAGCTCGAAGACCGCGGGCGGCAGCGGGCGGCCGGGCGGCCAGCTCTCGCGCCGCTCGCGCACCGCCTCCTCCAGCTCGCGGACCGCCTTCATGCGGTCGGCGTCGGCGGCGCGATGGTCGCGCACGCGGTCGAGCCGGTGGAGCGCGCCGCGCAGGTAGCGCTCGACGTCGGGCAGGCGCGCGACGCCGGTCGCGGCGACGAAGCCCGGGTAGACGAGGCGGCCGAGCTGGCGCGCGACGTCGAGCCGCACCGGCTCGAACTCGGCTGCCGACAGCCCCGCGATCCGCTCCATGATCTCGCCGCGCAGCGTCAGGATCTGCGCGACCTGGCGGGTGATCGCGAGCGTCCGCTCGAAGAGGTTGCCGGCGACGTGGTCGCGCAGCCGCTGGAAGCCGGCGGCGTCCCACGCCGGGCCGCCGGCCTCGGCCATCAGCGCGTCGACGGCGGCGAGCATCGCGTCCTCCAGCGCGGGTCCGGCGCCGCCGTGGGGCGCGGCGGCGAGCGCGAGCGCGTCGGCCATCCCGAGCTGCTTCTGCACCTGTCTGACGGTCGCCGGCGGCACGGACAGCAGCAGCAGCCGGCGGGTGCCGGCGTGCATCGCGACCCACTGCTGCGCGGGCGTGTCGAGCACCTTCACGCCGACCGTCCTGCCCTCGTCGACGAGCGCCGGGTAGGCCTTCGCCATCCCGCCGCTGCCGGGCAGCTCGACCGCTCTCGGCAGCCTCCCGATCGTCCACGCCGTGAGGCCGGCTCTCTCCAGCGACGAGCCGGCGCTTCTGGTCAGCTGCGCCTGCAGTCGCGGTCGCACGCGCGCCCGCAGCGCCTCCAGGTCGTCGCCCTCGGCGAGGACTGTTCCTCTCTCGTCCTCGATCGAGAAGCGCATCCGCAGCCACGCCGGCAGGCGGGTGCGGTCGAAGTCGCCGGGACTGACGCGCACGCCGCGCACTCTCCCGATCAGCCGCGCGACCGTGTCGAGCAGCGCGCCTCTGGCGACGTCCTCCGGCGTCAGCGCGCCGACGATCTGCGCGGCGACGTCGGGGACCGGCACGAGCGGCCGCCGCAGCTCCTTCGGCAGCGAGCGGACCAGCGCCGTCACCAGTTCCAGCCGGAAGGCCGGCACGAGCCACTCGAAGCCCTGCTCGCGCAGGCTCGCCAGCACCGCGAGCGGCACGTGCGCGGTGACGCCGTCGTGGTCGGCCCCCGGCTCGAAGTGGTAGGTGAGCGGCAGCGTGATCGAGCCCTGCGTCCACTCGTCCGGGCGCGCCCGCTCGTCGAGCGCGCCGGCCGCCTTGTCGCGGTCGACGAGCAGCTCTCTCGTGAAGGTCAGCAGTCTCGGATCGCTCTGCCGGGCGCGCTTCCACCATCTGTCGAAGTGGGCGCCGGAGACGACGTCGGGCGGGATCCGCTCGGCGTAGAAGTCGAACAGGACCTCGTCGCCGACGAGGATGTCGCGGCGGCGCGCTCTGTGCTCCAGCTCCTCGATCCGCTCGATCAGCTCGCGGTTGTCGTGGAGGAAGCGGTGGCGCGTGTGCCACTCCTCCTCGATCAGCGCGCGGCGGATGAAGAGCTCGCGCGCCAGCTCGGGGTCGATCCGCGCGTAGGAGACGGTCCGCGCCGCGACGATCGGCAGCCCGTACAGCGTCACCCGCTCGGTCGCGACGACCTCGGCGCGCTTCTTCTCCCAGCGCGGCTCCGAGTGGCTGCGTCTGACGAGGTGCTCCGCCAGCGGCTCGACCCACTCCGGCTCGATCCGCGCGACGACCCGTCCCCACAGCCGCGACGTCTCGACCAGCTCGGCCGCCATCACCCAGTTGGGCTGTCTGCGCGCCTGGCCGGAGCCGGGGAAGATCATGAACCTGGCGCCGCGTGCGCCGAGGTACTCGCCGCGTCTTCTCGCGCTCGTCTCCTTCACGCCGACGTGCGACAGCAGCCCGGCGAGGATCGCTCTGTGGATCTCGGCGGGCTCGGCGTGCTGCTGGTTGAGCGTCACGCCGACGCCTCTCGCCGCCTCGCGCAGCTGGCTGGCGAGGTCCTGCCACTCGCGCACGCGCAGGTAGTGGAGGAACTCTCTCTTCAGCCGCTTGCGGAACTGCGAGTTGGACAGCTCGCGCTGCTGCGTGCGGACGTATCTCCAGACGTTCAGGAGCGCGGTGAAGTCGGAGTGGTCGTCCTTGAAGCGGGCGTGCGACTGGTCGGCCTGCGCCTGGTGCTCGGTCGGCCGCTCGCGCGGGTCCTGGATCGACAGCGCCGCGGCCAGCACGATCACCTCGGTCGCGCAGCCGAGCCGGTCGGCCTCCAGCACCATCCGGCCCAGCCGCGGGTCGACCGGCAGCTGCGCGAGCTTGCGGCCCAGCGGCGTCAGCTCGCTGCCCTCCAGCGCGCCCAGCTCCTGCAGCAGCAGCACGCCGTCGCGGATCTGGCGTCTGTCGGGCGGCTCCAGGAACGGGAACTCCTCGATCGCGCCGAGGCCGAGCGCCGCCATCTGCAGGATCACGCTGGCGAGGTTGGTGCGCAGGATCTCCGGGTCGGTGAAGCGCGGGCGGGCCTCGAACTGCTCCTCGGAGTAGAGGCGGATGCAGATGCCGTCGGAGGTGCGGCCGCAGCGGCCCTTGCGCTGGTCGGCGGAGGCCTGCGAGACGGCCTCGATCGGCAGCCGCTGGACCTTCAGCCGCGCGCTGTAGCGGGAGATGCGGGCGCTGCCGGGGTCGACGACGTATCTGATCCCGGGGACGGTCAGCGACGTCTCGGCGACGTTGGTCGCGAGCACGACGCGCGGTCTCGAATGGGCTCTGAAGACCTTCTGCTGCTCGGCCGTCGCGAGGCGCGCGTACAGCGGCAGGATGTCCATTCTCTGCCCGAAGCGGCTGCTGAGGGCGTCGGCCGTGTCGCGGATCTCGCGCTCGCCGGAGAGGAAGACCAGCACGTCGCCGCGACCCGCTCTCTGCAGCTCGCGGACGGCGTCGCCGATCGCGTCGACCTGGTCGCGCTCGTCGGGCTCTTGCGCGTCGCCGTCGCCGTCTCTGCCCGCACCCTCCGGCGGCTCGATCGCGAGCGGCCGGTAGCGGACCTCGACCGGGTAGGTGCGGCCGGAGACCTCGACGATCGGCGCGTCGCCGAAGTGGGCGGAGAAGCGCTGCGGGTCGATCGTCGCGGAGGTGACGATCAGCTTCAGCTCCGGCCGCTTCGGCAGGATCCGCTTGATGCAGCCGAGCAGGAAGTCGATGTTGAGGCTGCGCTCGTGCGCCTCGTCGACGATGATCGTGTCGTAGCGGCGCAGCAGCGGGTCGCGCTGGATCTGCGCCAGCAGCAGGCCGTCGGTGACGAG
>JAEXXR010000624.1 GCA_023405705.1 Actinomycetes bacterium | reverse complement strand
CTCGTCACCTTCGGCCAGGTCGCCGCCGCCCGCCCGAGCTCGCTCCCGCCGGCCGGGATCGCCAGCGGCGAGCACTGGGCGCCGACGCCGCACGCGCTGACCGCGCTGGCGCTCGACGGCACCTCGGTCTCCCCCGAGCGCTACGCCGCCGGCGAGGCGATCGACGCCGGCGGCCTGCTGCCCGACGTGCACGTCGACGACAACTCCTGGAGCCAGGTCGTCGACGAGGTCGACGCGACCGAGCTGCTCGAGGTCCAGCTCTGCAACATGACGGCGCCGTTCATCCTCGTCAGCCGCCTGCGGCGGGCGCTCGCCGCCTCCCCCGCGCGCCGCAAGCACATCGTCAACGTGTCGGCGATGGAGGGCCAGTTCAGCCGCGGCTACAAGGGACCCGGCCATCCCCACACGAACATGGCGAAGGCGGCGCTGAACATGCTCACGCGCACCTCCTCGTCGGAGATGCTGGAGCGTGACGGGATCCTGATGACCGCCGTCGACACCGGCTGGATCACCGACGAGCGGCCGCACCCGCAGAAGATGCGGCTCGCCGACGCCGGCTTCCACGCACCGCTCGACCTCGTCGACGGCGCCGCGCGCGTCTACGACCCGATCGTCCGCGGCGAGGCCGGCGAGGACGTCCACGGGATCTTCCTGAAGGACTACAGAAAGTCGGCGTGGTGAACCGGGGGCGCGCCGGGCGCGTCCCCTGTCGACTGCGCGCGCCGGCCGCTCAGCGGTCCAGCTGCGCCACGAGCGCCGCGTGGTCGAGCTCGTTCTGGTCGGCGTACCGCTCCGCGAAGCGGACCAGCGCGCGGTCGAAGGCGTCGCCGGAGCCGAGGTAGGCGGCGATCTGCCGCGTGTCGGCCGAGCGGGCGTGGGCGCGCGCGAGCGTCGCGCCGCACAGCTGGCCGTAGGCGGCGAGCGCGGTCGGCGCCATCCCGTCGAGGTCGGCCGACATCTTCCAGTCCCACAGCTGACGCACGTAGAAGTCGCGTCTGACGCCGTCGGGCGCGGGGACGGTCAGCCAGCCCAGCATCACGTCGCTGGCCGCCTGCATCAGCCACTGGCCCTCGACGACGCGGCGCCCGCCGTGGCGGTAGCGGCCGGTGCCGGCGTACGGCGCGAGCACCGACGGTCCGGCCTCCTTCGCCTGCAGGAAGAGCGGGTCGTCGTCGCGCTCGCCGAGCAGCAGGATGATCCAGCAGCGCGTGCCGACGCTGCCGACGCCGACGACCTTGCGCGCGGCGTGGACGTAGCGGTAGCGCGACAGCAGGTTGGCGGTCGCGCCGACGACGCTGGCGCGATAGCGGTCGAGCAGTCCCTGCATCCCGGCGTCGACCTCGGGCGCGGCGCCGCCGGCCTCGGTCTCCTCGATCGGGACGATCAGCGGCGGGTCGGAGACGATCCGGACCGTCCCGTCGACCCGCTCGGTCAGCTTCTCGAAGGCGCGCAGGCTCGTCTTGCGGTGGGCCTTGGCGACGTTGCGCTCGTACCGCTCGATCTCGTCGCGGCTGGCGCGCGAGCGCCACTTCTCGACCGTCCCCTCCAGGTCGACGCGCGCCGACCACAGGTCGAGCAGGCGCATCTGGCAGAACTCCCGCAGCGCCTCGCGGTAGGCGCGGCCGGTCGCGAGCGTCGCGCGCTCGCGCTCGGCCTCGTCGAAGCCGCGGTCGCGGCCGGCGATCGTGACGCTCGCGGCCAGCCGCTTGACGTCCCACTCCCACGGCCCCGGCGAGGTCTCGTCGAAGTCGTTGACGTCGAAGACGAGCGTGCGGTCCGGGGCCGCGAAGCCGCCGAAGTTGGCGAGGTGGGCGTCGCCGCACAGCTGCACGCGGAAGCCGGTCTGCGGCGTCTGCGCGAGGTCGGCCGCCATCACGTCCGCGGCGCCGCGGAAGAAGGCGAACGCCGAGGCGGCCATCCGCTCGCGCCGCAGCGGCACGAGATCCGGCAGGCGGTCGGACTCCTGCGCGCTCAGCACCGCGAGCGGGTCGGGGCGGTCGGGCGCGGGCGCCCACTCGCCGTGGGAGCTGCGCGGAAGCGCCTTGCGCAGCGCGCGGCCGTCGGTCGAGGTCTTCGCCGAGATCGTTCCCATCGCGCCACTCTGCCAGGCCCGGCGGCCCATGTCACCGTGCTGTCGCCGCACCAAACCGCGACCGGCGCCGATCCATACCGGATCTACACCGGAATGCGGTGGCGAACGGCGGCGCGGAGTGGGACCGTGGGCGGACCCGAGCGATTGGAGGACTCGATGGGAGTCCATGCTTCAGGCGGCGGCGTACCTGCCCGCTCCGACGTCTCGACCCACGCGCACCTGAGCGGCTGGGTCGTCTTCGCCGGAACGATGCTCGCGATCGTCGGCTGCCTGAACATCATCTACGGCATCGCGGCGATCAGCAATTCGAGCTTCTTCGTCAACGACGCCCAATATGTGATCAGCAGCCTCAAGACATGGGGCTGGGTCGCGCTGATCATCGGCTGCGTGCAGATGCTGTGCGCCTTCGGCGTGTGGGCCCAGAACGGGCTCGCCGTCTGGGTCGGCATCGCCTTCGCGGGACTGAACGCGATCGCCCAGCTGCTGATGCTGCCCGCCTATCCGTTCCTGTCGCTGGCCCTGTTCGGGGTCGACATGCTGGTGATCTACGGCCTCGCCGTGCACGGCATGCGGGACGAGGCGGTCTGACGCGGCCGCCGCGCCGCGGCGCGCTCCCCTCGTCGCGAGGGGAGCACGCCGCGCGTCGGCTGGCCTACTAGTGGCCGATGCGCTTGCCGGCCTCGGTGAGGACCTCGCCGAGGATGCCGGCGATCTCGTCGAACTGCTGCTGGTCGGCGACCAGCGGCGGCGAGATCTGCACGACCGGCTCGCCGCGGTCGTCGGCGCGGCAGATCAGGCCGGCCTCGAAGAGGCGCTCGGAGAGGAAGCCGCGCAGCAGGTCCTCGGCCTCCTCGTCGTTGAAGAAGCCGTTCGTCTCCTTGTCCTTCACCAGCTCGACGGCGAAGAAGTAGCCGGTGCCGCGCAGGTCGCCGACGATCGGCAGGTCGAGCAGCGGCGCCAGCGTGGCGCGGAACTGCTCCTCGGTCGAGCGGACCTTCTGCGGGAGCTGCTCGCGCTCCATGATCTCGATGTTCTTCAGCGCGATCGCCGACTGGACCGGGTGGCCGCCGAAGGTGATGCCGTGCAGGTAGGTGGCGTCGCCCTCCAGGAACGGGGCGGCGACCTTGTCGGAGGCGATCACGGCGCCGATCGACGCGTACGCCGAGGAGAGGCCCTTGGCGGAGGTGATCATGTCCGGCTTGATGTCGTAGCGGCCGGAGGCGAACCAGTCGCCGATGCGGCCGAAGCCGGTGATGACCTCGTCGGCGACGAGCAGGATGCCGTGCGCGTCGCAGATCTCGCGGACGCCCTGGAAGTAGCCCTCCGGCGGCGTGAAGGCGCCGCCCGAGTTCTGCACCGGCTCCATGATCACCATCGCGACGGTGTCGGGGCCCTCGGCGAGGATCCGCTCCTCCAGCTCGTCGAGCAGGAACTGCGTGAACTGCGCCTCGGTCTCGCCCTCGGGACGACGGAAGCGGTTCGTGTTGCGCACGCGCGCGACCTGCGGGACGAGCGGCTCGAACGGGCTGCGGATCGGCTCGACGCCGGTGATCGAGAGCGCGCCCAGCGACGAGCCGTGGTAGGCGACGTTGCGCGAGACGGCCTTCCAGCGGCGCTCGCCGTTGGCGGTGTGCCACTGGCGCGCGAGCTTCCACGCCGACTCGACGGCCTCGGAGCCGCCGGAGGTGAAGAAGACGCGGTTGAGGTCGCCCGGCGCCAGCTCGGCGACCTTCTTCGCCAGCTCGATCGAGCGCGGGTGGGCGTAGGACCAGTTCGTGTAGTAGGGCAGCTCGCGCATCTGCGCGGCGGCCGCCTCGCCGATCTCCTCGCCGTAGCCGTAGCCGACCTGGACCGCGAACAGGCCCGCGAGGCCGTCGAGGTAGCGCTTGCCGTTGGCGTCCCACAGGTAGGAGCCCTCGCCGCGCGTGATGATCGGCACCGGCGCGTCGTTGTACGCGCTCATGCGCGTGAAGTGCATCCAGAGGTGGTCTCTGGCGGCCTGCTGGTAGTCGAGGCCGGCGGTGGTGCTGGGGTTCGTGGCAGTCATCTCTCAGTGTCCGATCCGAATCGCGACATGCTTGATCTGCGTGTACTCCTCCATGGAGTAGATCGACATGTCCTTGCCGTAGCCCGACTCCTTGAAGCCACCGTGCGGCATCTCGGATGTGATCGGGACGAGGTGGTCGTTGACCCAGACGCAGCCGAACTCGAGGCGCCGCGAGGCGTCCATCGCACGGCCGACGTTCTCGGTGAAGACGGAGGCCGCGAGGCCGTAGCGCGAGTCGTTGGCCCACGCCAGCGCCTGCTCGTAGTCGTCGGCGCGCTGGACGGTGACGACGGGGCCGAAGACCTCGTTCTGGATGATGTCCGAGTCCTGCGCGGCGCCCGTGACGATCGTCGGGACGACGAACGAGCCGCCGGCCGGGCCGACGTCGCTGCCGCCGCCCGTGGCGATCTCCGCGCCCGCGGAGGTCGCGCGGTCGAGGAAGCCGAGCACGCGCTCCTGCTGGCGGGCGGAGATGACCGGCCCCATCTCGATCGCGTCGCCCTCGGCCGGGTCGCCGACCTTCAGCGACGCGACGGCGGGGACGAGCTTCTCCAGCAGCGCGTCGTAGACCTTCTTGGTGGCGATGACACGCGTGCCGGCGGTGCAGTCCTGGCCGGAGTTGGCGTAGCCGGCGACGCGGATCGCGGCGGCGGTCAGGTCGAGGTCGGCGTCGTCGAGCACGACGACCGGCGCCTTGCCGCCCAGCTCGAGGTGGACGCGCGTGAGGTTGTCGGCGGCGGCGCGCGCGACCGTCTTGCCGGTGCGCACGTCGCCGGTCAGCGAGACGAGGCCGATCGCGCGGTCGGTCGACAGCGGGGCGCCGACGTTCGGGCCGTCACCGGTGACGACGTTGAGCACGCCGGCCGGGATCACGTCGGCGGCCAGCTCGGCGAAGCGCAGCAGCGACAGCGGCGTGCCCTCGGCCGGCTTGAGGATCTGGACGTTGCCGGCCGACAGCGCCGGGCCCATCTTCCACGCCGCCATGTTGAGCGGGTAGTTCCACGGCGCGATGCCGGCGACGATGCCGATCGGCTCGCGGCGGATCATCGACGTGTAGCCCTTGATGTACTCGCCGGCCGACTTGCCCTCGAGGTTGCGGGCGGTGCCGGCGTAGAAGCGCAGCAGGTCGGCCGAGGCGGTCACCTCGTCCTTCGCCATCTGCAGCGGCTTGCCGGTGTTGGCCGACTCCAGGCCGCCCAGCTCGTCGGTCGCGGCGTCCATCACGTCGGCCATCGCGAGCAGCACGGTCGCGCGCTCGCCGGGGGTCGCGTCGAGCCACTCGCGCTTGGCCGCCTTCGCGGCCTCCACCGCGCGCTCGACGTCGGCCGCGGTGCCCTCGGGCACGGTCGCGATCACGGCGCCCGTCGCAGGGTTGACGATCTCGCGCGTCCCGCCCTCGACGGCGTCGACCTGCTGGCCGCCGACGGAGTTGCGGAAGGTGGTGCTCGGTGTGGTGGACGCCACGGAAAGCCTCTCTCAGTACAAGGTTGCGGTTTGCGTACCCATGACCACCATACAGTGATGAATGCGCACTTGCCAGCGAACTTCACTGCGCATGCGATCAGTTTCGACCGCTTCAGATAGCATCGCCGCCATGGCCGACCGGAAAACCACCGGCATCGCCGGCAGAGCGACGCTCGACGACCTCGACCGCGCCGTCGTCGCCGCCCTGCAGGCCGACGGGCGCGAGTCGTTCCGCAACATCGCGCGCAAGCTGAACGTCGCCGAGGGGACGATCCGCAACCGCTACGAGCGGCTGTCGGAGGCCGGCGTGCTCGACGTCGTCGGCGTCACCAACCCGCTCGCGCTCGGCTTCGACGCGATGGCGATGGTCGGCGTCAAGACGAGCGGGCGGCCGCAGCAGGTCGCCGAGGAGCTGGGCGAGCAGGAGGAGGTGTCGTACGTGGTCGTCGTCGCCGGTCAGTTCGACCTGCTCGTCGAGCTGGTCTGCACCGACCACGACCACCTGCTCGACATGATCGAGCGGATGCGCTCGCTCGACGGCGTCGTCACGACCGACACCTTCGTCTACCTGAAGCTGACGAAGCAGAGCTTCGAGCACGGCCAGCTGCCGCCGCGCAGGGGCTGAGCGCGGCGCGGCGGCGAGCCGCCGTGCCGCCCCGCAGGAGC
>JAEXXR010000590.1 GCA_023405705.1 Actinomycetes bacterium | reverse complement strand
GGCGGCACCGGCTCGCCCGGACGGCAGTCGCGGCCCAGGCGGGTGAAGGCGCGCAGCTGCACGACCGCGTCGAGCCGCCCGTCCACGCAGTCGGCGACCAGCAGGCGGGTCGTGTTCGACCCGATGTCGATGCAGGCGCAGCGCACGGTCGACCAGAGGCTAGATGCGACGACGGACTGCTTGCGGCGCGCTTTGAGGCATCATGGACGTTCGTGAGCAGCAGCGACATGGCGATCGAGGTCCGCGGACTGCGCAAGAGCTACGGCGACTTGGAGGCGGTCCGGGGACTGGACTTCTCAGTGCGCCGTGGTGAGGTCTTCGGCCTCCTCGGCCCCAACGGCGCCGGCAAGACGACCACCGTGGAGATCCTCGAGGGATACCGCGAGCGGACGGCCGGCGAGGTCTCCGTGCTCGGGTACGACCCGCAGCTGCGCGCCCGCGACCTGCGCACGCGCGTCGGCATCGTCCTGCAGTCGAGCGGCATCTACCGCCACGTGAAGGTCAAGGAGGTGCTGGAGCACTTCGCCGGCCTCTACCCCGACCCGCGCGAGGTCGACGAGGTGATCGAGCTGGCCGGGCTGCGCGGCAAGGAGGACGCCCGCACGCGCACGCTCTCCGGCGGCCAGCTGCGCCGCCTCGACTTCGCCCTGGCGCTCGTCGGCGACCCGGAGCTGATCTTCCTCGACGAGCCGACGACCGGCTTCGACCCCGCCGCGCGCCGCGGCGCCTGGGACACGATCCGCTCGCTGAAGGCGCTCGGAAAGACCGTCCTGCTGACGACCCACTACCTCGACGAGGCGCAGGTGCTCGCCGACCGCGTGGCGATCATCAAGGACGGCCGCATCCTCGTCGAGGGCGCGCCGAGCGAGCTGGGCGTCGGCAGCGGCGCCGTCCGCTACCGCGTCGCCTGGCGCAACGGCAGCGGCCTGCTCAACCAGCAGGAGACCGACGACCCGACCACCTTCCTGCACGAGCTGACGACGGCCGCGCTCGCCAGAGGCGAGAGGCTGGAGAGCCTCAGCGTCTCGCGCCCCACGCTCGAGGACGTCTACCTGGAGCTGACCGCCTGATGGAAGCCGCCGTTCAGCCCAGCTTCGCGAGCCTGACCTGGCGCCAGTACCGGCTGGAGCGCAGGATGTTCTGGCGCAACCCCAGCGCCGCCTTCTTCAACTTCATGCTGCCGCTGGTGCTGCTGGCGCTGTTCGGCGCCGTCTTCAGCGGCAACCAGGACGACCTCGACGTGATCGTCCCCGGCATCGCCGGCATGAGCGTCGTCTCGACGACCTTCAGCGCGCTCGCCTACAACGTCACCGCGATGCGCGAGCTGGGCGTGCTGAAGCGGGTCCGCGGCACGCCGATGCCGAGCGGCGCGTTCCTGCTCGGGATCGCCGGCCATGCGATCACGAACACCGCGATGCAGATGGTCCTGATCACGGTCGCGGGCAAGCTCTTCTTCAACGTCGACTGGCCGCCGAACCCGGGCGAGATGGTCGTCTTCGTCGTGCTCGGCGTGATCTGCTTCTCGTCGCTGGGCGTCGCGCTCTCGCACGTGATCCCCAACAACGAGTCGGCGCCGGCGTACGTCAACGCGATCTTCCTGCCGCTGATCATCGTCTCCGGCGTCTTCTACGACGCCGCGGACGTGCCGGCGTTCCTCGCCGGGATCGCGCAGGCGCTGCCGCTGACGCACCTGATCGACGGCCTCTCGGCCGCGATGGTGACCGGCTCCGGGCTCGACGAGCAGCTCTCCTCGATCGGCGTGATCGTCGCCTGGACGATCCTCGGCGTGACGCTCGCGATCCGCGGCTTCAGCTGGGAGGCGCGCCGCGCCTGACGCGCCGGCGTGCGCGCCCGCACGCCAGCATGCGCCACGTCGCACCCGATTCCCGCGATTCGGTGATTCGATGTGCCCGTTCACGGCACACCGATTCGGGAGGATCCGCACGTGGCGTACCCGGTGCAGTACCAGACCGACTACAGAGAGCGGCAGAGCCGGCTGACGACCTTCTTCCGCTGGCTGCTCGTGATCCCGTGGGCGTTCGTCGGGATCTTCTGGGGCCTGCTCGGCTACGTCGGCGTGATCTGCGGCTGGTTCGGGATCGTCTTCACCGGCCGCTACCCCGACTTCGCCTACGACCTCACGGCCAAGTACCTGCGCTACTCCGCGCGCGTGAACGGCTGGGCGTCGCTGCTGACCGACGAGTTCCCGCCGTTCGACGCCGACGACCACCCGGACTACCCGATCCGCCTCGCGATCCCGCCGGCCCAGCCCGTCTACAGCCGCTGGAAGGCGGCGCTGCGGCTGATCCTCACGATCCCGGTGATCGTGATGGCGTGGCTGTTCGGGGTCCTCGTCGGGATCGTCGGCTTCGTCGTCTGGATCGTCGTCGTGGTCACCGGCAAGAACCCGAAGGGCCTCTGGGACCTGCTGCGGATGGGGCTCGCCTACCTGACGCTCGCCGGCGTCTACTACAGCCTCGTGACCGAGACCTACCCGCCGATCTCGGCCGAGGACGACGGCGCCCCGGCGCCGGTCGTGCCGCCGCCGCCCGCCGCGCCGCCGCTCGCCTGAGCGGCGGGGCCGACGACGAAC
>JAEXXR010000582.1 GCA_023405705.1 Actinomycetes bacterium | reverse complement strand
GCCGTCCTGCACGCGCTCGCGCCGTCGGCCGGCGAGCACCGCATCCGCGACTTCCGCGCCGGCGCGCGGCTGCACGAGGCCGGCGCGAGCCGGTGGGCCGAGCGCTAGGTGAGGTCCGCGAAGGCGTCCGCGTAGCGCAGGACACCGGTCGGCTGCGGCTCCTCGGGGCGCGGCCAGGCGGGGAGTCTGAAGGCCATCCACGCCTCGTCGGGGACGTCGAACGGCGGGCGGATGCCGAGCGGGCGGGCCGGCTCGAAGCCGAAGCGGGGGTAGTACTCCGCATGGCCGAGGACCGAGACGAACGGGAACTGCGGCGCGGCGGCCGGGGCGCGGCGCAGCAGCTCGCGCACGAGCGCGCCGCCGATCCCCTCGTTCTGCAGTGCGGGCAGGACCGCCATCGGCGCCAGCACCAGCGCCGGGGCGGAGGGCGAGATGCCGGTCCCGAAGCCGAAGCCCAGCGACGTCTCCGGCTCCTCCAGCGTCGCGACGGAGGTGAAGGCCATCCCGACGACCTCGCCGTCGCGCTCTGCGACGAGACAGGCCTCCGGCACGTGCGCCTCCTCGGCCCGCAGCGCCTCGACCAGGTCGGCCTCGGCCGGTGTCGGGAAGGCGGCCAGCAGCAGCGCGCGGATCGCCGGGAGGTCGTCTTCGCGCTCGGGGCGCAGCGCGACGCTCATGACGCGGCTCCGCGTCGCGGGGCGGCGAGCGTCCGCGCGGCTCGAGCGGGCCGTGCGGCGGGAAGCAGACCGGTCATTCGTCCCCCTTCGCCCAGCGCGCCTCGCGCTGGATCCGTCCGTAGGTGCGGCCCACTCTCTCGCGGGCCCGGGTGGCGGCGCGTCTGTCGTCGACCCACGCCTGCTCTCTGGCGAGCTTGCGCCAGGCCTCCAGCCGCTCGGGCGCGACGGCGCCGCGGACGGCGCAGTCGGGCTCGCTGTCGTGCTGGCAGTCGGAGAAGCGGCAGCCGGCGGCCAGCTCGGCGACGTCGTCGAAGGTGTCGTCGACGCCGCCGTCCCACATGCCGACCTCGCGCATGCCGGGCGTGTCGATCAGCAGGCCGCCGTGGGGGAGGCCGAGCAGCTCGCGGGTGACGGTCGTGTGGCGGCCGCGCCGGTCGGAGGCGCGCACGTCGCCGACGGCCTGCCGCTCCTCGCCGAGCAGCGCGTTGACGAGCGTCGACTTGCCGGCGCCGGAGGGGCCGAGCAGGACGGCGGTCGCGCCGGGCGGCAGCAGGCCGCGCACGGTTCCGACGCCATCGCCGCTCTTGGAGCAGACGGCGAAGGCGTCCGGCAGCCCGATCTCGCGGCCGATCCGCAGCGCCGTCCGGTCGGCCTCCGGGTCGAGGTCGGCCTTCGTCAGCACGAGCGCGACCGGCACGTCGCCGGCGCCGGCGATCGACGCCAGCCGCTCGGCGCGGCGGGCGTTGGGCTCCGGCAGCGGCTCGGTGATCAGCGCCAGCTCGACGTTGGCGGCGAGCACCTGGCGCTCGGCCTTGCCCTCGCCGACGGCGCGGCGCACGACGGTGCCGTGGCGCGGCAGCACGGCGGCGATCGCGTCGCCGGCGTCGAGCGCGACCCAGTCGCCGGTGACCGGCGGCCCGTCGTCCTCGTCTCTCAGCCGGGCGCGCGCGTGCACCAGTCGCGGCTCCGGTGCGTCGGGCTCGGCGACGAGCCAGACGCCGCTGTGCTGGGAGAGCACGCGGGCGGGGAGGAGGGTCGCTTCGCCGAGCGTCTCGCGCAGTTCGCTCAGCTCGGCGTCGAGGTCGTCACGCCGGCCGATTCCGGCGGGGAATGCGGTCACTGCGGGCGAGCGTAGCGAATGGCCGCGCCCGCGCGGGGCCGTGCGGCGACATCCGACGACGATCGCCGCGTCCTCCGCGACCTCGACACGACCGCGTTAGGGTCTCGCCCCATGACCGCCGCCGACTACCCGAAGATCGAGCTGCACGTCCATCTCGAAGGCGCGGTCTCGCCGGCCGCGCTGCTCGCCGCCGCCAGACGCAACGGCTTCGCGCTGCCGGTCCAGTCGGTCGAGGAGCTGGCCGACTTCATGCGCTTCCGCGACTTCGACCACTTCATAGAGGCGTGGTTCGCGACGACCCCGGCGCTGCAGACCGAGCAGGACTACCGCGAGCTGGTCGTCGACTACGCGCGGCGTGCGCAGGGGCACGGCGCGGTCTACCTGGAGGCGATCTTCTCCCCGTGCGACAAGCTCGACCAGGGGATCGCCCTGGAGACCGTCTTCGCCGGCTTCTGCGACGGCGTGCAGGCCGCCCGCGAGGAGCTGGGGATCGAGGTGCGGCTGACGCCCGACATCACCCGCGGCGTCGACCTCGACGTCGCGAAGCGGACGGCCGAGCTGGCGGTCGCCCACAAGGAGCGCGGGATCGTCGCGCTCGGCCTCGGCGGGCTGGAGGCGCAGTTCCCGCCCGAGCCGTACGCGCCGGCCTTCGAGATCGCCCGCGCCGGCGGGATCGGCTCGGTCCCGCATGCGGGCGAGGTCGCCGGCCCGGCCTCGATCCGCGGCGCGCTCGACGCGCTCCACGCCGACCGCATCCGCCACGGGGTGCGCTCCGTCGAGGATCCGGGGCTGCTGAGAGAGCTGGCCGATCGCCGCACGGTGCTCGACGTCTGCGTGCTCTCGAACGTGCGCCTGTCCGTGGTCGACGCCGTCGCCAGCCACCCGCTGCCGCAGCTGCTGGCGGCCGGCGTGCCGTGCACGGTCAACACCGACGACCCGACCTTCTTCGCCTGCGAGCTGGACGAGGAGCACGCCGCGGCGCGCTCGCTCGGCGCCGACCCGCGCGCGCTGTTCGACGCGGGCGTCGAGGGTGCGCTCTGCGACGAAGCGACGAAGGCGCGCCTGCGCGCGCTCGCCGACGACTTCGACTGGGACGAGCCGGCGCCGGTACGCGCCGGCGCGTGACGAC
>JAEXXR010000442.1 GCA_023405705.1 Actinomycetes bacterium | reverse complement strand
CCACCCCGCCGCCGCGCCGCACCCGTGCGCGCGACAGCGCCGCGACGTGGCCGCTGCGCGACCGCGTCGGCCTCGCGCTCTGCTGGGCGGCGGGGCTGACGCTGACCCTCGTCGCCGGCGCGGTGCTGGTGTACATGTGCGTCAAGGGCATCACCGAGCTGAGACCGTCGATGCTGCTGGAGAGCCCGAGCGCCGCCGTCGACCAGAGCAGAGCGGGCGGCTTCCTCGACCCGATCCAGGGGACGCTGCTGCTGACCGCGATCGGCATCGCGATCGCCGTCCCGATCGGCGTCTGCGTCGCGCTGTGGCTGGTCGAGTACGGCCGTCCGAAGGCGCTCGCGCGGCTGGTCGAGTCGGCCGTCGACGTCATCGCCGGCGCCCCGAGCGTCGTGCTCGCGCTGTTCGGCCTCTCGCTCTTCTCCGAGACCTTCTTCACGTGGATGTCGTTCCGCTCCGAGGACACCGCCTTCGGCCGCTCGTTCTTCGTCGCCGGGACGATCATGAGCCTGATCGCGCTGCCGCTCGTCGTCGGCGCGACGCGCGAGGCGCTGCTGCAGGTGCCCAACCACGTGCGCGAGGCGTCGCTGGCGCTCGGCAAGACGAAGGCGTCGACGATCCGCGCCGTGCTGCTGCCGGCCGTGCGGCCCGGCATCGCGACCGGCACGGCGCTCGGCATGGGCCGCATCATCGGCGACACGGCGATCGTGATCCTGCTGCTCGGCAACACGCTCACGACCCAGCCGCGCGAGGACTCGCTGCCCGTGCTCGGCCTGCTGCAGGGCACCGGCTCGACGCTCACCAGCTACATCTACGGCAATTCCCCGATCGGCGAGGGCAACGCGCCGCAGAAGGCGTACGCGGCCGCGTTCGTGCTGCTGCTGATCGTCGTCGGGCTGAACGCGCTCGCGACGCGCATCGCGCGCGGGCGTGGAAAGGAGACCGCGTGGATCCGCTGATGCCACCGCCCCCGATCCGCAAGATCTCGCTGGAGGCGCCGCCGACGGTCGTGCACGTGCCGCCGGTCGGGCACGGCGGCGGGAACGGGAACGGCGCGAACGGCGGCGCCGCCGGGAACGGTGCGGTCAACGGCCACCACCCGACCGGGCCCCCGCCCTCCGACGCGCCCGTGCTCGAGCGCATGGCCTGCGAGGCGGTGACGATCTCCTACGGCGCGAAGGTCGCCGTCAACGCCGTCGACCTGCCGATCCGCCAGGGCGAGGTGCTGGCGATGATCGGCCCCTCCGGCTGCGGCAAGACGACGCTGCTGCGCTCGCTCAACCGCCTCACCGAGCTGACGCCCGGCGCCGCCCGCGGCGGCCGCATCTCGCTCGACGGCCAGGACGTCGACGAGCTGGAGGTGACCGAGCTGCGCAAGCGCGTCTCGATGGTCTTCCAGCAGCCCAACCCGTTCCCGATGAGCGTCTTCGACAACGTCGCCTACGGGCTGCGCGAGGGCGGCTCCAAGCGGCCGCGCAAGAAGGAGCTGATGGCGCCGGTCGAGCGCGCGCTGGAGCGCGCCGGCCTGTGGCACGAGGTGAAGGACGACCTCGACCACCCGGCGCTGCGGCTCTCCGGCGGCCAGCAGCAGCGGCTGTGCATCGCTCGCTCGCTCGCGGCCGGCCCCGAGGTGATGCTGATGGACGAGCCCTGCTCGGCGCTGGACCCGATCTCCACGGGCAAGATCGAGGAGCTGATCCTCGAGCTGCGCGAGCAGATCGCGGTCGTGATCGTCACGCACAACCTGCAGCAGGCGCAGCGCGTCGCCGACCGCGTCGCATTCATGTACCTCGGCGAGCTGGTCGAGTACGGCACCGGCGCGCAGGTCTTCGACGCGCCGCGCGCGCAGCGCACGCGCGACTACGTCGGGGGTGCGTTCGGGTGAGGCGGCTCGCGGCCGCGGCGGCGGCGACCGCGCTGCTGGCCGGCCTCTCCGGCTGCGAGACGACGCGCGAGCAGGCGGCGCGGATGGCCGCCGGCGGCGACGCCGCGTTCAGAGCCGAGGGGCTCGACGTGCGCAGAGCCAACAGAGCGGTCGAGGTCGTCGAGACGGCGGTCGTCAGCGACCCCAACGGCATCGCCGTCGTCGCGACGCTGCGGAACACCGGCAGAGCGGCGCTGGCCGACGTGCCGATCGGGCTGGAGGTGCTCGACGGCAGCAGGAGAGCGCTCGCCAGAAACGACGAGCCCGGCCTCGAGCACGGGTTGACGCACGCGGCGCTGCTGCCGAGCGGCGCGACCGTCACCTGGGTCAACGATCAGGTGCTCGCGAGCGGGCCCGGCAGACCGGCGAGCGCGCAGATCACCCCCGGCAGGGCCGCGCCGGCCCCCGCGGGAGCGGAGGCGATCAGGCTGACGTTCAGAAGCGACGGGATCGAGGGCGACCCCGCCAGCGGCCTCTACGCCGCCGGCCAGGTGCTCAACGGCTCCGACGTGCCGCAGAGGGACCTCGTGATCGCGGCGGTCGCACGCAGAGGCGGCAGGGTCGTCGCCGCCGGCCGCGGCATCGTGCCCGCGCTGAAGGCGCGCGGCAACGCCCGCTTCCAGGCCTTCTTCATCGGCGACCCGACCGGCGCCGAGGTGACCTTCGACGCACGACCCTCGACCTTCGAGAGACCCAGATGAGCCAGCTCGACACCTGCCGCTCGTGCGGCGCCCCGCTCGCCACCGACCAGCGCTACTGCCTGGCGTGCGGGTCGCGCGTCGCCGCTCCGCGGCTCGACTTCGTCGCCGAGGTCGAGCGGGCCGCGGCGGCCGGCGGTGGCGCTGGCGGTGGCGGCGCGTTCGGCGCCGGAA
>JAEXXR010000396.1 GCA_023405705.1 Actinomycetes bacterium | reverse complement strand
GCTGCGCAGCGGCGAGCGCGGCGGGCTGGAGACCGAGCTGCGCTGGCTGCACGCCAGCGGCCATCCCGTCCCGGTCGCGGTCCACGCCGCGGCGCTGCGCGACGGCGACGGCCGCACCGCGCGCGTGCTGCTGCAGGTGGTCGACATCACCGAGCGCAAGCGGGTCGAGGAGCACCTCCAGCACATGGCCGACCACGACCCGCTGACCGGCCTGCTGAACCGGCGCCGCTTCGACCAGGAGCTGGAGCGCCACGTCGCCCGCGCCCGCCGCTACGGGATCGAGGGCGCGCTGCTGGTGCTCGACGTCGACCGCTTCAAGCAGGTCAACGACGCCTACGGCCACAGCACCGGCGACCGCGTCATCACCAGCGTCGCGCGCGTCCTGCGCCGCCGTCTGCGCACGACCGACACGCTCGCCCGCCTCGGCGGCGACGAGTTCGCCGTGCTGCTGCCGAAGGCCGACCGCCGCGAGGCGGAGATCGTCGCGCGCAGACTGGTCGAGGCCGTCCGCGCGCAGGCCGACGGCGTCGCCGACGGCACCGAGGGCGTCACGATCAGCGTCGGCGTCACCGTCTTCGAGGAGCGCGCCGAGCTGAGCGCCGAGGCGGCCGTCGTCGACGCCGACCTGGCGATGTACGACGCGAAGGACGCCGGCGGCGACGGCTGGGCCTTCTTCTCCCCCGACGTCCACGCCCGCACCCGCGCGCACGCCCGCACGACCTGGCGCGACCGGATCGTCGACGCGCTCGCCAACGACCGCTTCGACCTCGTCGCCCAGCCGGTCTTCGACGCCTGCAGCGGCGCGATCGTCCAGCACGAGCTGCTGCTGCGGATGACCGGCCCCAACGGGACGCTGATCCCGCCGGCCGCCTTCCTGCAGATCGCCGAGCGCGACGGCCTGATCGTCGCGATCGACCAGTGGGTGACGCGCCGCGCGATCGGGCTGCTGGCCGAGCTGGAGGACCGCGGCGCCGCGACGCGGCTGGAGGTCAACATATCGGGCCGCTCGCTCGCCGACGCGACGCTGCTGGCCGGCATCGCCGCCGAGCTGCGCGCGACCGGCGTCGACCCGTCCAACCTCGTCTTCGAGATCCCGGAGACGGCCGCCGTCGCCGACGTCCACCTCGCGCGCGCCTTCGCCCAGCACGTCCAGGGCCTCGGCTGCCAGTTCGCGATCGACGACTTCGGCGCCGGCCTCGGCTCGCTCTACTACCTCAAGCACCTGCCGTTCGACATGCTCAAGCTCGACGGCGAGCTGGTCTCCCAGTGCGCGCGCAACCCGGCCGACCGCCTGCTGATCGAGTCGGCGCTGCGGGTCGTCCACGGCCTCGGCCGCACCGCCGTCGCCGAGCACGTCGGCGACGCCGAGACCCACGCCCTGCTCGTCGCCCTCGACGTCGACCTCGTCCAGGGCCACCACTTCGCGATGCCCCAGCCGCTCGCGACCGCTTTCGCCCCGCAGGCGGCCGCGGTCGGCGCGGGCTGACGCCGAGCAGCAGTCGCCTGACGCCCTCAGAGGGCGCCGAACGACTGCTGCTCCCGGCTCACTCCCGCTCCCTGCCCAGCTTCGACGGCCACCAGACCCTGGGGCCGACGTCGTGGACGAGGGCGGGGACGAGGACGGAGCGGACGAGCAGGGTGTCGAGCAGGACGCCGAAGGCGACGACGGTGCCGAGCTCGGTCAGCAGGACGAGCGGGAGGACCGCGAGCGCCGAGAAGGTGCCGGCGAGGACGATGCCGGCCGAGGTGATGACGCCGCCGGTGACGGCCAGCGCGACGAGCACGCCGCGGCGGGTGCCGCGCTTCTCCGCCTCCTCGCGGGCGCGCGCCATCAGGAAGATCGTGTAGTCGATCCCGAGCGCGACGAGGAAGACGAAGGCGAGCAGCGGCAGCGCCGGGTCGACCGCCGGCAGCCCGAGGACGTGCTCGAAGATCAGCACGCCGGCGCCGAGCGCGGCCGCCGCCGACAGCGCCGTCGCGGCGAGCAGCAGCAGCGGCGCGACGACGGCGCGCAGCAGCACGATCAGGACGACGAAGACGACCAGCAGCGTCAGCGGCGGGATCACGAGGTTGTCGCGCTCGGCCGCCTGGCGCAGGTCGTAGGACTGGGCCGTCTGGCCGCCGACGAGCGCCTCCGGCATCTCGGCCTGAACGGCGTCGCGCAGCTGCGGGATCGCCGCGACGGCGCCCTCGCTGAACGGGTCGTCGGCGAGCACGACGCTGACCTGCGCGCGGCCGTCCGGCCCGCCGGTCTCGACCCGCTGGACGCCGACCGCCACCTCTCTGCCGGCCTGCTCGACGGCGCGTCTGACCGCCGCCGCGTCCTGCTCGGACGGGACGATCACGCTCGCGGGCGCGGAGGCGCCGGCCGGGAAGTGGGCGCCGACCAGCTCCTGGCCGGTGACCGCCTCCGGGTTGCTGCGCAGCTGCTGCTCCTGCGTCAGCGACGTGTCCATCTGCGTCATGCCGAGCGCGAGCACCGCCAGCAGCAGCGTCGCGCCGACCCACATCCGCCGCGGGCTCGCGGCGATCCGGCGGCCGAGCGCGACCCAGGCGCGGTGGCGCGACAGCTCGGCCTCGTCGTCCTCCTCCCGGGATGCCTGCCCCGCCGTCCCGCCGAAGCGCGGCACGTCGGGCCAGAAGGCGCGGCGGCCGGCGATCACGAGCGTCGCGGGCAGGACGGTGAGGCTGAGGACCAGCGCGAGCGCGACGCCGACCGCGCCGAGCGGGCCGATCGAGGCGGTCGAGTCGACGTCGGCGAGCGTCAGCGTCAGCAGGCCGGCGATCACCGTGCCGCCGGAGGCGAGGATCGCGGGCGCGGCGCCGCGCAGCGCCTGCGCCATCGCGTCGCCGGTCCGCTCGTGCCGTCGCAGCTCCTCGCGGTAGCGGGCGACCAGCAGCAGCGCGTAGTCGGTCGCGGCGCCGAAGACGAGCACCGACAGGATGCCGGCGTTCTGGCCGTTGATCGTCAGCCCCGCCTCGCCGAGCACGGCCGCCATGCCCCGGCTGGCGCCCTCGGTCAGCAGCACGGTGAAGAACGGGACGAGCCAGAAGATCGGCGAGCGGTAGATCAGGATCAGCAGGAACAGGACCAGGCCGCCGGTGATCGCCAGCAGGCGCGTGTCGGCGCCCGCGAAGACCTCCTTCAGGTCGGTCGAGAAGCCGGCCGGGCCGGTGACTGCGGTCTCCAGGCCGTCGGGCGCCGCTCTGTTCAGCTGCGCGCGCAGCTCCTTGACCGCCTCGGCGACCGCGTCGCTGTCGCCGGCTCTCAGCGGGACCGGCAGCAGCGCCGCCTCGCCGTCACCGGAGAACTGGAGCGGCGGCAGTCTCGGCGCGGCGAGCGGCAGGCCGGCTGCGTCGCCGCCGGCCTCCTCGCGCACCTGCTCGACGGCGCTTCTGTCTCGTGCGGAGAGGCCGCCGTCGCGGACGGCGACGACGATCGCCGGCGCGACGTCGCCGGAGGGGAATCTGCGGGCCAGCTCCAGCGCCGCGACCGACTCGGCGTCGCCGGGCAGGAAGTCGGCGGTGTCGCTCTTCTGGACCTCCTCGAGCTTGCCCGACTGCGACGCGAGGCCGCCCGCGAGCAGCACGAACACGATCGCGACGAGGAACTTGGACCGGCGGCCGGTGGTGATCAGAAGCGCGCGCATCGGCGGATCGAGACCTTCGCTGTCGAGTTGGCAGTCACTGTCATATTACGGATGTGCCTCGGCAAGTACCCTCTGGCGCGTGAGCGCAACCGGCCGCAGCCTTCGCGACCGCAACCGCGCCCGCGTGCGGGCCGAGATCGTCAGCGCCGCCCGGCGCCTCTTCCTCAGGTACGGCTACACGGCCACATCGGTCGAACAGGTCGCCGAGGCCGCGGGCGTCTCGCCGCGCACCGTCTTCCGCCACTTCCCGCGCAAGGAGGACCTCGTCTTCCACCGCCACGCGGAGGAGATCGGCCGCTTCCGCCGCCTGCTCGACGAGCAGCCGCGGGACCGCCCCACGCTCGACGCGCTGCTCGACGCCCTGCTCGGCCTGCTCCAGCTGGAGCGCGACGAGGCCGAGCCTGACGGCGGCCAGCTGCTGGAGCTGCTCGAGCAGGAGCCCGAGCTGGCCCGCCGCGACGAGCTGCTCGTGGCGGATCACCACGCGGCGGTGCTGGGGTTCCTGCGGACGCGGCTCGGCGGCGCGCCGGACAACGGCGGCGCGGCCGGCGGCGGCGCGCCGGAC
>JAEXXR010000282.1 GCA_023405705.1 Actinomycetes bacterium | reverse complement strand
GCCGAGGGCGCGCTGCGCGGCTTCGACGAGGTCGAGACGACGCTCGGCATCGTCCGCTACGCGCCGCTGGTCGCGCTCGGCCTCCAGGTCGGCGCGCAGGTCGGCCGCGGCGGCGTGCTGACGCAGTGCGCGCTGGAGGAGGCGACCGAGCTGCGGCTCGGCCTGCGCGGGCTCACGACCTACGCGGAGACGATCTCGATCTACGGGACCGAGAGAGTCTTCGTCGACGGCGACGACACGCCGTGGTCGAAGGCGTTCCTCGCCTCCGCCTACGCCAGCCGCGGGATCAAGATGCGCTTCACCTCCGGCACCGGCTCCGAGGTGCAGATGGGCAGCGCCGAGGGCAAGTCGATGCTGTACCTGGAGATCCGCTGCATCCTGATGGCGAAGGGCGCCGGCGTGCAGGGACTGCAGAACGGCTCGATCTCCTGCATCGGCGTGCCGGGCGCGGTGCCGGCCGGGATCCGCGCGGTGCTGGCCGAGAACCTCGTCGCGAGCATGGTCGACCTGGAGGTCGCCTCCGGCAACGACCAGACCTTCTCGCACTCCGACATGCGCCGCACGGCGCGGCTGCTGATGCAGTTCCTGCCTGGGACCGACCTGATCTGCTCCGGCTACTCGGCCTGCCCCAACTACGACAACATGTTCGCCGGCTCCAACGTCGACTGCGAGGACTACGACGACTGGAACACGATCCAGCGCGACCTCCAGGTCGACGGCGGTCTGCGCCACGTCGACGAGCGCGAGATCCTCGCCGTCCGCGACAAGGCGGCCCGCGCGATGCAGGCGGTCTTCGAGCAGCTCGGCCTGCCGGCGATCACCGACGCGGAGGTCGAGGCGGTCACCTACGCCCACGGCTCCAACGACCTGCCGCCGCGCGACGTGCTGGAGGACCTGAAGGGCGCGCAGATGATGATGGACGAGGGCGTCACCGGCCTCGACGTCGTGCGCGCGCTGGAGGCCGGCGGCTTCCGCGACGTCGCGGAGGCGCTGCTGGCGCTGCTGCGCCAGCGCGTCGGCGGCGACCTGCTGCACACCGCCGCGATCGTCGGCCACGACGGCGAGGCGGTCAGCGCCGTCAACGCCCCCAACGACTACGCCGGACCCGGTACGGGGTACCGCCCGGAGGGGGAGCGCTGGGAAGAGATGAAGCGCCTGCGCCACACCGTCAGCCCGTCCAACCCCGAAGCCTGACGCGGGACCAGGAGGAGATTCGATGACGATGACCACCACCGCACCGCCCGCGCACGAGCTGAGGATCGAGGAGCTCGGCCCGGCCTCGCAGGGCACCCGCCACGACGAGGTCGTCGTGGCGCTGTCGCCGGCCTTCGGCGGCTTCTTCACGAGAACGATCGTCGACGTCCCGCACGGCAGCGTGCTGCGCGAGCTGTTCGCCGGCGTCGAGGAGGAGGGCGCGGCACTGCGCGTGATCCGCGTGACGCACAGCGCCGACCTCGCGATCGTCGCCTTCACGGGCGCCAGGCTGAGCGGCTCGGGGATCGGCGTCGGCGTGCTGTCGCGCGGCACGACGGTGATCCACCAGCGCGACCTGCCGCGGCTGTCGAACCTCGAGCTGTTCCCGCAGGCGCCGCTGCTCGACCTGGAGACCTTCCGGGCGATCGGCCGCAACGCGGCGCGCTACGCGAAGGGCGAGACGCCGCAGCCGGTCCCGGTCCGCAACGACTTCATGGCGCGGCCGCGCTGGCAGGCGAAGGCGGCGTTGCTGCACAATAAGGAGATGGAGTTCGTACGGGCCGGCAAGCCCGTCGAGCTCGAGGTCGCGATCGGCCGGTAGGCACGCTGCCGGCGACGAGGCGGAGCGAGGAGAGAGACGAGCCCATCCCGATGCGGAATCCCTGGGTCGCGATCGAGTCGTCGGTCGAGCCTGCCTCGCAGGCGCGCCTGATCGCCCGTGCGCGCGAGCACGTGCTGGAGGGCAACCCGCCGCCGCGCGTGCTGCGCCCGGTCGTGCTGGAGTCGTGGCAGCGCTCGGCGAGAGCGGGCGTCTACGCCGAGCGCGAGGAGCTGCCGCCGCTCCTGACCGACGAGGAGCTGGAGGACCGCCGCGCGCGCCACCCGCTCGCCTCGGCGATGCCGCTGATCCGCTCGCTGCTGGTCGACGTCGCCGAGGACGCCCGCCACGTCGTCGCGGTCTGCGACGTGACCGGCCACCTGCTGTGGGTCGAGGGCAGCCGCGCGACCCAGCGGGCGGCGGTCGAGATCGGCTTCGTGCCGGGCTCGGACTGGAGCGAGGGGACGACCGGCACGAACGCGCCGGGCACCGCGCTGGAGGCCGACCACCCGATCCAGGTCTTCGCCGCAGAGCACTACAACGCGACCCACGCGATGTGGATGTGCGCCGCGGCGCCGATCCACGACCCCGAGGACGGCTCGCTGCTCGGCGCCGTCGACCTGACCGGCTCCTTCGACACCGCCCACCCCTCGACGCTGGCGCTCGCGAACGCGACCGCGAGAGCGGTCGAGGCCCATCTGGCCGCGCTGTCGGCGTGGAGAGACGCGGCCGCGCTGGAGGCGGCTCGCGGCCACCTCGGCTCGGCCGGGTCGGTGACGGTCGTCTCGCCCGGCGGCCGGCTGCTCGGCGACGACCTCGGACGCCGCCGCGTCCCGCCGCCGACCGAGGCCGGCCGGCTGCGGATCGGCCGCATGGTCGTCGAGGCCGAGCGGCTGCCGAGCGTCCCCGGCTACTGGGTGCTGCACCCGCACCGTCGCCGCCGCGCGGCGCCGTCGATGCTGGAGATCGGCGCAGGCG
>JAEXXR010000180.1 GCA_023405705.1 Actinomycetes bacterium | reverse complement strand
TCGCCGGACTCGCCGCCGGGACGGCGCGCCTCGCGGGCGATCGGCTCGGCCTCGCGGCCGCGCTCGACCGCGTCGACGATCGCCTGGCCGCGGCGGCGCAGGTGGCCGCCGTGGAGGCCGCGGATCTGCTCCAGCTCGCGCGGACTCGACGGCTTGCGCTTGGCGATCTCGACGAGCGCCGGGTCGGGCAGGATCGTCCCGACCGGCTTGTCCTCGGAGGAGGCGGTGCGCTCGCGCCAGGCGGCGACCTCGCGCGCGACGGCGCGCGAGCGCGGGTCGAGCTGACCGGAGCGCGGCAGCCGCTCGAAGGCGGTCTCGGGATCGCGCTCGTCGGTCGCGTCCTCCATCCTGCGGCACTCCTCGCGAGCCCACTCGAGGCGGCCGCTGGCGCTCAGCTGCTCGTGCAGCCTGTCGCTCAGCTGCAGCAGGTAGACGACGTCCTCGCGGGCGTAGGAGAGCTGCTCCTCGGTCAGCGGCCGCGCGTCCCAGCGCGTGTAGCTGGCCGTCTTGCCGACGCGCAGCCCGAGCGCGGCGCCGAGCAGGTTGCCGTAGCCGGTCTGGGCGCCGTAGCCGGCGAAGCCGGCGGCGACCTGCGTGTCGAAGACGTTGCGGACGTCGGTTCTCCAGGCGCGGCGCAGGATCGCGACGTCCTGGCGCGCGGCGTGCAGGATCACCTCGACGGCGGGGTCGGCGAGCGCGCCGGCGAGCGGCGCGAAGTCGAGCCCGTCGAACGGGTCGAACAGCGCGATCCGGATGCCGTCGGGGCCGTCGGGATCGGGCACGGCGACCTGGACGAGGCAGAGCAGCGCGCGGTAGCGGCCCTCCGACATGAATTCGGTGTCGATGCCGAGCCGGCCGCTCGCGTGCGCCAGCTCGGCGATGCGTGCGATCTCGTCTGCGCCGGCCAGCGTGGGAACAGATGCTTGTGGCACGTTGGGGACTATGCCCGAGCGGGCGGTCGGCCGTCGTCCGAGGAACACCGACCCCGTTGGTAGGATTTACTCATGATCTTCTCCTCCAAGGCGGAGTACGGCGTGCGCCTGATGGTCGAGCTGGGCCGGCAGGATCAGGGCCAGCCGGTCAGCCTGAAGGCGATCGCGGCCGCGGAGAACCTGCCGCTGGCGTACCTCGAGCAGGTCGTCGCGCGGCTGAAGAAGGCCGAGCTGGTCAGAAGCGCCCGCGGCGCGCACGGCGGCTACTGGCTGGCGCGTCCCGCCGAGGAGATCACGATGGACGAGGTCGTGCTCGCGCTCGAGGGCGCGATCGCGCCGATGGAGTGCTTCGTGAACGAGCAGACCGAGCGCGTGCTGTGCTCGCACCTCGAGCACGCAGGCGCCGACCACACCTGCGCGACGAAGCTGCTGTGGATGCGCGTGCAGGGCGGCGTCGTCCGTTCCCTGCAGACGACGTCGCTGGCGGAGCTGGTTGAGTTCTCGCGTCGCGAGAACCAGCTTCGCGCCGGCGCTGCGCCTTCCCCGGGCGCACCGCTGCAGGTCGCCGCGCCCGCGGCCCCCGCATCGCCCGCGGCCTGACCCGTCGCGTCCCCCAACCCAGAAACCCCCGGAGACCATGGCCGAGCTCGAAATCCGCAACCTCCACGTCCGCGTCGGCGAGAAGCAGATCCTCAAGGGTCTCGACCTCTCGATCGGCAAGGGCGAGATCCACGCCCTGATGGGCCCGAACGGGTCCGGCAAGTCGACACTCGCGAACGTCGTGATGGGCCACCCGAACCTCGAGGTGACCGACGGCCAGATCATCTTCAAGGGCGAGGACATCACGGAGGCGGACACCGACGAGCGGGCCCGCGCCGGCCTCTTCATGGCCTTCCAGTACCCCGTCTCGGTCCCGGGCGTGACGGTCACGAAGTACCTCCGCACGGTCATCAACGCCCATCGCGAGGCGCGCGGCGAGGAGCCGATCTCGATCAAGGAGTTCCGCCAGACGGTCGAGGCGGCGATGAGACTGACCGAGGTGCCGAGACAGTTCTCGACCCGCTACCTCAACGAGGGCTTCTCCGGCGGCGAGAAGAAGCGCATGGAGATCCTCCAGCTCGCGCTGCAGAGACCGGACATGGCGATCCTCGACGAGACCGACTCCGGCCTCGACATCGACGCGCTGCGCGTCGTCTCCAACGGCGTCAACGCCGTCGCGGGCGACCACATGGGCGTCCTGATCATCACCCACTACCAGCGGATCCTCCACCTCGTGCAGCCCAGCCACGTGCACGTCATGTACCAGGGCCGGATCGTCAAGGAGGGCGGCCCCGAGCTGGTCGGCGTCCTCGAGGAGAAGGGCTACGGCTGGATCAAGGAGGAGGTCGAGGCAGGCGCCGCCGCCTGACCTCGCGAGGACCATGACCGCAAGCGCCGCCACCACCTTCGACGCCGCCGCGGTGGCGGCGCAGTTCCCGATCCTCCAGCGCGAGATCGACGGGAAGCGGATCGTCTACCTCGACTCCGGCGCGACCGCGCAGAAGCCGGAGGCCGTGATCGAGACGATCGAGCAGTCGTTCCGGCTGCACAACGCCAACATCCACCGCGGCGTCTACACGCTCGCGCAGGAGGCGACCGACCGCTTCGAGGGCGCCCGCGCGACGATCGCGCGCTTCGTCGGGGCGCGCACGGCGGAGACGATCTTCACCAAGAACGTGACCGAGGCGTTCAACCTCGTCGCCTACTCGTGGGGCCGCGCCAACGTCGGCGCCGGCGACACGATCGTGCTGACGCCGATGGAGCACCACGCCAACATCGTGCCGTGGCAGCAGCTGGCGAAGGAGAAGGGCGCGAGGCTGGCCTACGTCGCGCTGACCGAGGACGGCCGGCTCGACCTCGACTCGCTCGACGCGCTGCTGGCGCTGGAGCCGAAGCTGGTCGCGGTCACGCACATCTCCAACGTGCTCGGGACGGTCAACCCGGTGCAGGAGATCGTCCGCCGCGCCCACGCCGCCGGCGCGGTCGTGCTGGTCGACGGCGCGCAGGCCGTCCCGCAGCGGCCGGTCGACGTCGCCGCGATCGGCGCCGACTTCTACGGCTTCACCGGCCACAAGGTCTACGGGCCGACCGGCGTCGGCGTGCTGCACGGCCGTCGCGAGCTGCTGGAGTCGATGGAGCCGTTCCTGACCGGCGGCGACATGATCTCCCAGGTCGACTTCGACGGCTCGACGTGGAAGGAGCTGCCGTGGAAGTTCGAGGCCGGCACCTCCCCGTACGTCGAGGCGACCGGGCTCGGCGCCGCCGTCGAATGGCTCGACGGGCTCGGCCGCGAGGCGGTCCACGCGCACGAGGCCGAGATCACCCGCTACGCGCTGGAGCGCCTGGCGGAGGTCCCCGGCCTGAAGGTCTACGGCCCCGCCGCCGAGCACCGCGGCGCGCTCGTCTCCTTCGCGCTCGACGGCGCCCACCCGCACGACGTCGCCGACATCCTCGGCCGCGACCAGATCTGCGTCCGCGCCGGCCACCACTGCGCCCAGCCGCTGATGCGGCGCCTCGGCGTGCCGGCGACGACGCGCGCGAGCTTCGGCGTCCACACGACGCGCGAGGACGTCGACGCGCTGATCGACGGCCTCCACGGCGTCCGCCGCATCTTCCAGCTGTAGGACGCCGGCGCCCGGCCGGTAGCCGCCTCTGGAGAAGGCGAGGCGCTCCGCGCCGGTTCGCCGTCCGGCGCGGAGCCACCCCTGAAGGGCGACGGGGGGTGTGGTCGCGACACCCCCCGTCGGTTCGCCGCGTGCAAGCCCGCGTCCCCGCGAGCAGGTGGATGGCGGCAGGTCGAGCCGATTCATGGGGCGCTTGCGCGCCGCCTCGGCCAACCGGACGCCATAGTAGTACCTCGTTCCTCTGAAGTAAAGTGCATAGGCGAGCAGGTCTTCACGGAGGCCGGCAGGCGGGATCTCGCGGCCGCATCGCTACGCTTCAGGTCTGATGGACGACCTCTATCGCGAGTACATCCTCGAGCACTACAAGCGGCCCCACAACTGGTCGCCGCCGGAGGCCGAGCTGGAGGCCCCGGACCTCGAGTTCGAGGACGCCAACCCCCTCTGCGGTGACACGCTGCGGGTGCAGATCGCCGTCGACGGCGACAATCGCGTCGAGCAGATCCGCTTCTCGGGCCACGGCTGCGCGATCTCGCAGGCCGCCGCCTCGATGAGCTCCGACGAGGTCAAGGGGATGCCGGTCGACGAGCTGCTCGCGCTCGACAAGTCGTTCGTGCTCGACCTGCTCGGGATCGACATCTCGGCGACGCGCATGAAGTGCGCCCTGCTGTCGCTGAAGGTGCTCAAGAGCGCGGCGCTCGGCGGCGCGGCCGCCTGGCCCGACGCCGAGGACGAAGCGGCCTAGGTGTAGTTCCTGAGGGGGTTGTTCATCCGGGCCTCCTTGGAGGCTGGTGGTTCTCGAGGCCGCCAGCACCAAGGGAGGACACCGGATGAGGTTGCACGCTAACGCGCCGCTCGGCCCG
>JAEXXR010000179.1 GCA_023405705.1 Actinomycetes bacterium | reverse complement strand
CGCCTGACGTGGCCGGCCCGCCCGCTCGTGCTCGCCGCCGGCAGCGCCGTCATCCGCGAGATGACGATCGCGCTCGCCGCCGGCGCCGTCGCCCTCCTGCGCGAGACGGTCGTGCTCGGCCGCAGCGGCGAGCACCCCGGCGCCCTCACGGCGACCGTCCGTGCGACCCACGCGGCCTGCCCCCTGCTGCACGAGCGTCTCGACACCACGACACCGCTCGCCGGCGCCTCGCGCGTCACGCACCCGCTCGCAGCGCCGCCCTCCCTCCGCAGCCGATCACGCACCGCACCCACGCAGCCCACCGCGTCCCCGGTCCTCCGCTCCCCCCTCGTCGCCGGCGCCGCCACCACGATCGACGCCGTCCTCCTGCTCGGCGCGCGCGGAGCCGACCTCCCGGCCAGCTCCCAGCTCGCCGGCCCCGGCACGCTCTGGCGCGCGCTGCACGGCCGCGACGCGGACCCGGACCGAGCGGCGGGAGTGGTCCTCGACGCGTGGCGGAACGAGTGAGGGCGGCCGCTCCCCAGCGACCGCCCTCGCGCATCCTCCCGCCACGTCCGCCCGCCGCCCCAGAAGAGGCAGCAGGCGGGTCCTGCCCGCGCCGGACCCGTGGCCGTCCGGCGCGACCGGCCCCTAGACCAGCTTCACGCTCCGCTTGACCGCCGAGCGGTTGCCGGCGGCGTCGGTCGCCTGGATCGTCACGGTGCCGGTCACGTCGCGGCCTCTCAGCGCGCGGATCCGCAGCTTGCCGGCGGCCGACAGCTTCACGACCAGCTTGTGCTCGCCGGCTCTCAGCGAGCGCGTCGCGCGGCCGAGCGTGACGAGCTTCTGCTTGCGTCTCGCTCTTCTGCCCCTGCCGACGAGCGTCGGCACGTTCGCCGTCAGCACCAGCACCGCTCTGGCGGCCTCGTCGACGCGCAGCTCGACCGGCAGCCCGCCGCGCAGCAGCTGGGCGTGGGTGCGCCGTCTCGGCACCTCGATCGCGCGCAGCCGCGGCTTCGTTCTGTCGGCCGGGTCGACCGGCGGGTCTCTTCTGCCGGGGTCGACCGGCGGCGGCGGGATCTGGTTCACCGGCGGTCTGTCGTCGCCCGGGACCGCTCTCGGCGGCAGCTTCGTCACCGCGACCAGCGACGGCACCGGCGTCGAGGGGTTCTGACCGGTCGTCCTGTTGCCCTTCGGCCAGTACGAGGTGTAGGTCGAGAGGTCGCCGTAGACCCCTCTCGCCGGGGTCTCCTCACCCGGGTGCTGGACGTTGAGGAAGAGCGTGTCCTCGTCGGGCGTGAAGTACGGCCCGGTGCCCTCGGACTCGGCCGGCATGTTCGCGAAGCGGAAGGCGACGCCGGCGTTCGGCCCCGACCGCGGGATCATGAAGACCGCGTTGTTGAGGTGGTACTCGTACCACTCCTTTCTGCTGCCCGAGCCCGACAGCGAGGAGGACGAGATGTCGGTGACGATCCACAGGTTGCCGTGGTTGTCGAAGCAGAGGTTGTCGCAGCTGGAGAAGCCGCGCTCGCCGACCGGCTTGTCGGAGCCCTTGTCGCCGCCGCCGGCGTAGTCGGTCCAGGCGAATCTGTGGCCCTCGCCGACGGTCGTCGGGTCGTTGCCGGCCTCGACGAGCTTGCGGATCGCGCCGTGCTGGTCGTTGACGTTCGCGTTGTTGGTGAACGCGATGTAGACCGTGCCGTCGGTGTCGACCTCGAGGTCCTCGGGGCGGTTGGTCGCGTGGTGGGCGAGGAAGTCGTCTCTGCCGACCGCGGCGAGGATTCTCTCCTGCGTGTCCTCCAGCCAGGTCGGATCGGCGATCTCGACCCATCTGCCCCAGCCGCTGGTCGGCGAGGTCGGGACCGTGTCGCCGTTTCTGGCGAAGGTGCGGCGGCTGTGGTCGAACCAGGCGATGTACAGCCTGCCCTCCTCCAGGATGCGGAGGTTGTGGGCGCGGCGGCCGGGGATGAACGGGCGCGTCGAGACGAACTTGTAGACGCCCGCGTCGACCTTGTCGTCGCCCATGTAGAGCACGAACGGCTTGCCCTCGACGGCGCGGAAGGCGGTGTTCTCGTGCCGGAAGCGGCCGAGCGCCGTGTGCTTGCGCGGCGTCCACGACGGGTCGTACGGGTCGGTCTCGACGACCCAGCCGTACTTGGAGAACGCGACGTGGTCGTACTCGGCGTTGGTCGGGTCGGCGGCGAGGCCGTTCGCGTTCGCCCAGCCGTAGCTGACGGCGTAGTCCTGGTAGTTCTCCTCGCAGGAGAGCGCCGTCCCCCACGGCGTGATCCCGCCCGAGCAGTTGGCGAGCGACCCTCTCGCGCTGTCGCCGATCCGGTCTCTTCCGGCCAGCGGCCCCGTGAACTCGCAGACCGGGTCGGTCGCGGTGATGCGGCGGTTGTACGGCGACGGGCTGACGACCTGCCAGAGGCCCGCGCCGTCCTTCTTCACGTGCACGATCGCGTTGCCGACCGACTCCTGCTCGATCGCGATCTGCTCGGCCGTCTTCGTCGCCCCGCTCTTGTTGCCGTGCTGGAAGAACGGCGCCGGGTACTCGTGGTTGACGAACAGCAGCCCCTCGTCCTGCTTGCCCTCCAGCGGGAAGAAGGCGAGGAAGTCGTTGTTGTAGCCGAACGTCAGTCTCGTCCCGTCGGTGTTGGCGAAGCGGTCGCCGTACCCGATCACGACGTGGGCGCGGTAGCCCTCCGGCACCTCGAAGGCGTCGGCGCTGGAGGCGGCGACCGCTCTGAAGTCGCCGAACGGCGCGACGCCCTGCGCCGCCTTCGCCTCGCTGTCGCCGAGCAGGTCGGCGATGCCGGGGTCGGCCAGCAGCGCGCTCGCCGCGACCGTGCTCGCGCCCGCGGTCGCGACGCCGCGGATGAAGTGACGCCGCGTCGTGCCCTCCGCGGCGCCGTCGGGAGTGATGGGATCAGCCATGGCGCGCACCGTAGAAGCGGCGCGACGGCATCCCGTTACCGATTCGTCACCGATTTGCTGCGGTTCTGTGACCGGTCAGCGCGGCGACCGCGATGTCGATCCCCGCACGCAGAGGAGGAGGCCGGCGGCGCGCGCGCCGCCGGCCGCGGCCCACAGTGCCCCTCGTACATCGCCGCGATGTCGGCGGCGTACTTGTCGCCGATCGGGCGGCGCTTGAGCTTCATCGTCGGGGTCAGCTCGTCGCCGCCGGGGAGCCAGTCGCCGCGCACGATCGTGAAGCGCTTTATCTGCTCCACGCGCGACAGCCGCTCGTTGGCGGCGTCGACACCGGCCTGCACCGCGGCGGCGACGCGCTCGTCGGCGGCCAGCTCCGCCAGGTCGGAGATCTCGATCCCCTGCTGCCCGGCCCACGCCGGCCCGAAGTCGGAGTCGAGCACGATCAGCGCCGTGTTGAACGGCCGCCCGTCGCCGATCACGCAGGCCTGGCCGATCAGCGGCGAGGACGACTTCAGCGTCGCCTCGATGTTGGCCGGCGACATGTTCTTGCCGGCCGCGTTGATGATCAGCTCCTTCTTGCGGTCGACGATGCGGACGTAGCCGTCGTCGTCGATCTCGGCGACGTCGCCGGTGTGCAGCCAGCCGTCGACGATCGTCTCGGCCGTCTTGTCCGGCTGGCCGCGGTAGCCCCTCATCACGCAGTCGCCGCGCATCAGCAGCTCGCCGTCGGCGCCCAGTCTCAGCTCGACGCCCGGCGCCGGCTGGCCGACGCTGCCGATCCGCACCGCGCCCGGGCGGTTGACGGCGCCGGCGCCGCAGGTCTCCGACATTCCCCACAGCTCCGCCAGCTCGATCCCGAGCGCGTGGAAGAACTCGATCACCGGCGGCGGCGTCGGCGCCGCGCCGACGTTGACGGTGACGACCTCGGAGAGGCCGAGCATCGTGCGCAGGTTGGAGAAGATCGCCTCGTCCGCGGCGGCGACCGCCTGCTCCAGCTCGGCCGGCACCTCGGCCCCCTGCTGCAGCAGCCGCACCCGCTGCTTGGCGGCCTCCAGCGCGCCCTCGACTCTCGCGCGCGCCTCCTCGGGCTGGGCGGCGAGCATCGCCTCCAGGCCGGCCTTCAGCTTCTCCCACACGCGCGGGACGGCGAAGAACCAGTTCGGTCTCACCTGCGGCAGCGTCTGGACGATCGCTCTCGGGTCGGGCGAGGTCGTGATCGTCGCCGCGTAGACGACGGGGATGTAGTGGTGGGCGGCGCGCTCGGCGATGTGCGCCGCCGGCAGCCACGAGATCACGCGCGCGCCCGGCGGCAGCTGGATGATCTCCTGCACTCCGCGGACCGCCGCGAGGATGTTGCTGTGCGCCAGCTCGACGCCCTTCGGCGGGCCGGTCGTGCCGGAGGTGTAGATCAGCGTCGCGACGTCGTCGGGCGCGACCGCGGCGAGCGCGGCGTCGACGTCGAAGTCGCCGTTGGACCCCTCCACCTCGCTGAGCGCGACGACGCCGCCGGGCTCGGAGCCGTCGGCGTCGACGACGATCACGTGCTCCAGCAGCGGCAGGCTCTGCTTCGCCGCGAGGATGCGGTCGAGGAAGGCCCGCTCGGTCACCGCGACGCGCGCCGAGGCGTCGCCGACGACGTACTCGATCTGCTCCGGCGAGGAGGTCAGGTAGATCGAGAACGGGGTCGCGCCGAGCGTCACCGTCGCGAGGTCCGCGATGTGGAACTCCGGCCGGTTGGCGAGCATCAGCGCGACGGTGTCGTGGCGGCCGACGCCGAGCCCGGCGAGCCCGCGCGCGACCGCGTCGATCCGCTCGCGCAGCTGCGACCACGTCAGCGTCACGCCGTCGTCGAGCGTGCGCACCGCGACCAGGTCGGGGTGCGCCGCGGCGGTGCGCCGCAGCGCCACGCCGAGCGTCGCCGCGTCGACCGCCTGCTGCGTGCCGGCGGCAACCGTGCTGGATTCCATCCTCGCCCTCCTCCGTTGTCGGTGAACGACGCCGGGGCCTCGTCTCCGTGACGCTACCCGAACGGGCCGCCCGCGACGAGCGGGAACCGCCGCGGCGATGCGGCGCGAGTCGCGGTGAGGGGCGGAAGCGGGGCAGGCGAGCGAGGCGCGCTCAGCGCGCCATGTCGCCGAGCGTGCCGTCGCCGATGCGGCCGATGTCGTTCGACAGGCCGATGAAGAACAGCATGATCACGAGCACGAAGCCGACCGCGCCGGCCTTCTCCATCACCGAGAACGGGACGGGCTTGCCGCCGCGGATTTTCTCGACCAGCGCCCAGAAGATGTGACCGCCGTCGAGCGGCAGGAACGGGAAGAGGTTGATGATCGCCAGCGACAGCGAGATCAGCGCGAGCACCTGCAGCGCGAGCGTCGTCGACAGCTCGAACGACTGGCGCAGCGTCTCGGAGGTCCCGACGACGCCGCTGAGCTGCTCGCGCTCTCTCGCCTCGAACAGCTTCGCGAAGGTCGAGACGGTCCGCTTCGTCACGTCCCACATGCCGGTGACCGACAGGTCGGCGGCCTCGACCGGGCCGACGGAGGCGCTCGCGTAGCCGTAGGAGAAGCCGAGCCGGGCCCGCTCGATCCCTCTCGTGCCGTCGTAGCGCGGCGTGATCTCGTAGGTGTGCAGTCTGCCGTCGCGCTCGACGACGACGGTCGCGGAGGTGGCGGCGTCGCAGCCGTCGACCGGCGTGCCGGCGCATCTGTGCGTCGCGACCTGTCTGGCGATCGCGTTCGGGCCGCCTCTGACGCCGTCGACGGAGACGATCCGGTCGTCGGCCTTCAGCACCTGCGCGGCCGGCTGGCCGAGGTCCTGCTTGGAGACGACGTACTCGTCGGTCTGGCGGCCGTTGGCGAGCAGCAATCCCCAGATGATCAGGAAGGCGACGACGATGTTGACCGCGGGCCCGGCCGAGATCACGAAGATCCGCTTCCACACCGGCATCCGGTAGTAGGCGCGGTCGGCGACCTCCTCCGGTATCTCCTCGGTCGGGTTCATGCCGGTGATGCGGACGTAGCCGCCGAGCGGCATCCAGCCGATCGCGTACTCGGTCTCGCCCTTGCGGACGCTCGCGAGCGGGCGGCCGAAGAAGAGCGAGAACTTCTCGACGCGCATGCCGACCGCCTTCGCGGCGGTGAAGTGACCCAGCTCGTGCAGGACGATCAGGGCGCAGAAGCCGAGGAAGGCGAGCAGGATCGCGGTCATGCGGCGGCACGCTCCTCGACGAGCTGGTGGGCGGCCTCGCGCGCGGCGGCGTCGGCGCGGTAGAGCGTCTCGAAGGCGTGGATCTGCCCGGTGTCGACCGCGTTCAGCGCGTGCTCGATCACCTCGGCGATCTCGAGGAAGCGCAGGCGGCCGGTGAGGAAGGCGTGGACGGCGACCTCGTTGGCGGCGTTCAGGACGCACGGCGCGGTGCCGCCGGCCTTGCCGACCTGCCGCGCCAGCTTCAGGCAGGCGAAGGTCTCCTCGTCGGGCCGCTCGAAGGTGAGCGTGCCGACGTCGGCGAGGTCGAGCGCTCTCAGCGGCACCTCGGCGCGGTCCGGGTAGTGCAGGCCGTAGGAGATCGGCACGCGCATGTCCGGGTAGCCGAGGTGCGCGAGCGTCGCGCCGTCGCACAGCTGCACCATGCTGTGGACGATCGACTGCGGATGGACGACGACGTCGAGCCGCTCGTAGGCCGTCCCGAAGAGGTGGTGGGCCTCGATCAGCTCCAGCCCCTTGTTCATCAGCGTCGCGGAGTCGATCGTGATCTTGCCGCCCATCGCCCAGGTCGGGTGGGCGAGCGCCTGCTCGACGGTGACGTCGCGCAGCTCGGCGGCGGTTCTGCCGCGGAACGGCCCGCCGGAGGCGGTCAGCACGACCTTGTCGACGGCGCCGGGGTCCTCCCCGGCCAGCAGCTGGTGGATCGCCGAGTGCTCGGAGTCGACCGGGATGATCTGCGCGCCGGTCGCCTCGGAGAGCTGCGTGACGAGCTCGCCGCCGACGACGAGCGACTCCTTGTTGGCGAGCGCGAGGTCGATCCCCTCGCCGAGCGCGGCGACGGTCGGGCCGAGGCCGGCGGAGCCGACGAGCGCGTTGAGGACGAGGTCGGC
>JAEXXR010000131.1 GCA_023405705.1 Actinomycetes bacterium | reverse complement strand
CCTCCGCGTCGCAGACGTCGCCGGGCGCGAACGCCAGCCCGGCGTCGAGGACGGCGTCGCGCGTCCCCGGCAGGTCGAGCGCGACGACGTGCGCGCCGGCCTCCTTCAGCGCGTGCGCGGTCGCCTGCCCGAGGCCGGACGCGGCGCCGGTCACCAGCGCCGCCGTGCCTTCGATCCTCATCTCGCTCCTCCAGTCGGTTGCTCTCGCCGACAGCATATAAATGATCGTTCATAGATGAGGTCGGAGGGCGAGCCGATGCGCGCGTCGGCCGCGGCTGCCAGACTGCAACGCCATGGCCTCGACCGCTCCCAGCTCACGCAGAGCGCGCAGAGCCGCCAGAGGCGGCGGAGCGAGCGCGTCTGCCCGTGCGCGGCACCCGCGCGACCGCATCCACGACGCGGCCCTGGAGCTGTTCTACGACCGCGGCTTCCACGCCACGACGGTGCGCGACATCATGGGCGCCTGCGACCTCACGCCGGGAGCGCTCTACAACCACTACGGCTCCAAGGAGGACATCCTCTACGAGCTGGTGACCGAGTCGCACGACCACCTCGACGCGCGGATCGACGCCGAGCTGGCGGAGGCCGGCGAGGACCCGCGCGAGCGGCTGCGGGCGGTGGTGACGGCGTTCGCGCGCTTCCATTCCGACGAGCGCAGACTGGCGGTCGTCGGCACGCTCGAGTACCGCCACCTGCCGGAGGCGCAGCGCAGAGAGGTCATCAACCGCCGTCTCAGACACCGCAGGCTGCTGGAGCGGATCCTCGCCGACGGCGTCGAGGCGGACCTCTTCTCGCTGCCGCCCACGAAGGGCGGCAGCACGGCGAAGGTGACCGCGACGGCGCTCGCGAACGTCGCGATGCGCCTGTCGGAGGCGTTCGGGCCGGACGCGAAGATCGGCCACGGCGACCTCGCCGCGCATCACGCCGAGCTCGCGCTGCACAGCGTCCTCAAGCGCTAGGCGAGGGCGGCGCGGCGTACATGCCGTGCCCCATCTCGTTCCAGCCGCCGGTCGCGCCGCCGTCGACGGTGATCGTGCAGCCGGTCAGCGAGTCGTTGCCCGGCAGGACCGCGAACAGCACCGCCCGCGCCTGCTCGCTCGGCTCGGCCAGGCGGCCGACCGCCGTCGAGCGCACGAACGCCTCGCGCACCGGGCTGCCCTCGGGCCACAGCCTGTCGCCCATCGGCGTGCGCGTCGGGCCCGCGACGAGCGCGACGGCGCGGATCCCCTGGCGCCCGTAGTCGGCCGCGACCGACTGCGCCAGGCCGATCATCGCGTGCTTGGCCATGTTGTAGACGGGTGAGCGCGGCGTCGCGGCGATGCCGCTGATCGACGAGGTGAAGACGAAGACGCCGCCGCGCAGTCGCATGTGCGGGACGGCGGCGCGGACGAGGAAGGCGTTCGCGTCGCAGCAGACGCCCATCACCCGCCGGTAGTCGTCGACCGAGAGGCTGTGGAGGCGGCCGGGGACGTTGATGCCGGCGTTGCCGTGGACGATGTCGACCGCGCCGTGGCGGGCGACGGTCGCCGCGACGAGCCGCTCGATCGCGTCGGGGTCGGAGACGTCGACGACGTGGTGGTCGGCCTCCTCGACGACGCCGTCGAGCTCCGGGGGGCGCGGCGCGAGGTCGGCGCCGACGACCGTCGCGCCGGCCGCGTGCAGCAGCTTCGCGGTCTCCAGGCCGATCCCGCCGGCCGTGCCGGTGATCAGGGCGACCTTGCCGTCGAGGCGACCGAGGAGCGAGTCGAGCGGCCGTGCGCTCATGGGGAACCACCTGTTCGTCGGAGGGGGCGAGGACGCGGCGCGCGGGCACCGGCGTCTGCCACGATATGAATGAACGTATATATACATCGCTGCGCCCGTCCCAGGAGAGAGACCCGTGACCGACCTCTACGACATCCCGCAGGAGCACCGCGACTTCCGCGACGTGATCCGTCAGCTCGCCGTCGAGCGGATCGCCCCGCGCGCCGGCGAGATCGACGCGACCGCCGAGTACCCGTGGGACGTGCGCGCGCTGCTGGCCGAGCACGACGTGCTGGGGCTGCCGTTCGGCGAGGAGCACGGCGGCACCGGCACCGGGACGCTGATGCTGCAGATGGCCGTCGAGGAGCTGGCGAAGGTCTGCGCATCCTGCGCCGGCATCCTGATGGTGCAGGAGCTGGGCTCGCTGCCGATCAAGCTGTTCGGCAGCGACGAGCTGAAGCAGCGGTTCCTGCCGCGCTGCGCGACCGGCGAGTGGTCGCCGGCGTTCGCGCTGTCGGAGCCGGAGGCCGGCTCGGACCCCTCGGCGATGCGCACGAGCGCGGTCCGCGACGGCGACGAGTGGGTGATCGACGGCGCCAAGTGCTGGATCACGAACACCGGCGTCGCCGACTTCTACGTCGTCTTCGCGCTGACCGACCGCGAGCGGCGCCGCTTCACCGCGTTCGTCGTCGAGAGAGAGCGGCCGGGCTTCAGCGTCGGCAAGCTCGAGCACAAGCTCGGGATCAAGGGCTCACCGACCGGATCGCCGCTCCTCGACGGCGTCCGCGTCCCGCACCAGAACGTGATCGGCGAGGTCGGCGGCGGCATGCAGGTCGCGCTCGGCACGCTCCAGCGCACCCGTCTGGGCGCCGCCGCGCAGGCGGTCGGGATCGCCCAGGGCGCGACCGACGTGGCGAGCGCGTACGCCCGCGAGCGGATCCAGTTCGGCAAGCCGATCGCCGCCTTCCAGGGGATCCAGTTCAAGCTCGCCGACATGGCGACCGGCACCGCCGCCGCACGCGAGCTGCTCTACAGAGCGTGCGCGATGGCCGACCGCGACGAGCCCGGCGCCGCGACCTACGGGTCGATGGCGAAGCTGTTCGCCTCCGACAACGCGATGCGCGTCACGGTCGAGGCCGTCCAGGTCCTCGGCGGCTACGGCTACGTCACCGAGCATCCGGTCGAGCGGATGATGCGCGACGCCAAGATCACCCAGATCTACGAGGGCACGAACGAGATCCAGCGCGTGATCGTGGCGAAGGCGCTGCAGGGCTGAGCGCGACCGCGGCGGCGACGCCGGGACCGGGCGGCTAGCGGACGGTCACGGCGTCGGTCGTGCCGGAGGTCGCCGGCAGGAGCGTGTCGAGCAGGGCGTCGGCGAGCGCGATGCAGCGCTCGCGCGGGTAGTCCTCGAAGCCGAGCAGGACCTTCGGCCAGAGGCCGTTGAGCGCGGCGGCGAGCATGTCGGCGACGTCGGCCGCGGGCAGGCCGGTCGCGAACTCGCCGCGGTCGGCGCCGTGCTGGACGAGCTCTGCGAGCGTCTCGCGCCAGCGGCGGGCGATCTCCTCGGTGTGGACGACCAGCTCGGGCTCGTGGACGGCGACGTTCCAGCACTCCAGCTGCAGGACCGCCTCGGCGCGCTGCTGCTCGTCGGCCGGCAGGATCGAGCGGATCGACTCGCGCAGCCAGTCGCGCGCCGAGGCGTCCGGGTCGAGCTCCTCGGTCAGCTGCGTCGTCGCGACGGCGCCGGCCCATCTCAGCGCCGCCAGCAGCACGCCCTCGCGCGTGCGGAAGTGATGCAGGACGGTCGCGGGCGAGACGCCGGCCTCGCGCGCGATGTCGCTGATGCGCGTGTCGGCGAAGCCGCGCGCGACGATCGCGGTCGCCGCGGCGCGCAGGATCGACGCCAGTCTCGGGTCCGAGACGAGGTCGCCCGGCGGTGCGGTCCCCGCGGGCGACTCCCGGTCGGGCTCCTCGCCCGCGCCGGCGCGCAGCTCGAAGGCGTTCGGCGGCAGCTCGCGCAGCCGCCGCAGCATCCGCCACGAGGTCGCGTAGGAGACGCCGGCCGCGGCGGCCAGCTCCGTCGGGGTCAGCTCGGGGTCCTCGCGCAGCATCGCGGTCGCCACGAACCACGTCCCAAGCGGCGTGCGCGACGCCTCGAACGCGGTCCCCGCACGCGGGTCGAGCGCCAGCCCGCAGGTTCTGCAGACGTAGCGGATGTCCCCGCGCTGCGGGGCGAAGCGGCGGGTGGCGGCGCAGCGGGGACAGAAGGCGTGGCGGCCGTCCTCGCTGATCCGCCGCCACAGCCAGGCGGCGCTCGTCTGCTCGCTGGGTCTGCGTGGCACGGGGCGCAACATAGCGGACAGGAAGGGTTGACACCGGCGCCTCGATCGTATTCACTCCGCCAATCATATGAGTGAACACAGACGACTGGACGGGCTGCCGGACGGCGGCCGCGGGTGGAACGACATCGAGCGCGACCTCGGCTGCTACCAGGCCGGGGACCCGCCGCTCGTCGACGGCACCTTCGACCTCTGGTGGCCGGTCCTCCCGGCCGACCTCCAGGGCGTCGCGCGGCTCGCGCACGGCGCCTTCATGCACGCCAACGCCTTCTTCACGACGGCCGTCCCGAGCCTCGCGCGGATCGACGCCGAGCTGCGCGCGATGGTCGGCGACATCCTCCGCGTCCCGGCCGCGGGCGCGGTCACGCCGACGGGCGGCGGGACCGAGAGCAACTTCCTCGCGATCAAGGCCGCGCGCGACTGGGCGCGCGCCAACCGCCCCGGGATCGCGCGACCGCGGCTCGTCGTCCCGCTCACCGCGCACCCCTCCTTCGACAAGGCCGCCGAGGTGATGGACCTCGCCGTCACGCGCGTCGGCGTCGGCGCCGACTGGCGCGCCGACGCCGAGCAGGTCGAGGCCGCGATCGACGACGACGTGATCCTCGTCGCCGGCTCCGCGCCGCAGTACGCGCACGGCGTCGTCGACCCGATCGCCGAGCTGTCCGCCGTCGCAGCCGAGCACGGCGTCTGGATGCACGTCGACGCCTGCGTCGGCGGCTTCCTGCACCGCTGGGTCGACGAGGTCGGTCCCGGCCTGCCGGCGTTCGACTTCTCCGTCCCGGGCGTCTGGTCGGTCTCCGCCGACCTGCACAAGTTCGGCTTCTGCCCGCACGGGATCTCGACGCTGTCGCTCAGAGACGAGGCGCTGGCCGAGTTCCACACCTACCGCGCCGGGACGGTCTGGCCGACCGGCAGCTACAGCCGCCGCGGCTTCACCGGCTCCCGTCCCGCCTCACCGGTCGTCGCCGCCTGGGCGGTGCTGAGATTCCTCGGCGCCGACGGCTACCGCGAGATCGCGCGCGGGATCCTCGAGCTGCAGGCGCAGATCGTCGAGCGGCTGCCGGAGCCGCTGGAGCCGGTCGTCGCGCCCGAGCTGGGCGTCCTCGCCGTCGCCTCCTCAGCGGCCGGCGTCGCGATCCCCGACGTCGCCGAGGCGCTGACCCGCCGCGGCTGGCACCCCGCCCGGATCGCCGAGCCCGAGGGCCTGCACCTGCTGCTCGGACCGGTGCCGCAGACGACCGTCGACCGCTACCTCGCCGACCTGGAGGCCGCCGTGGCCGACGCCCGCACCGGGCGCGTCCGCTCGCTCCAGCGCGAAGCGACCTACGTCGCCGAGTGATGCGCTTCGCGATCGACTGCGGCGGCACCTTCACCGACCTCGTCGTCGGGGCGGGCGGCGAGACGCGCGCCTACAAGGCGCTGACCGTCCACGCCGACCCCGTCGCCGGGGTGCTCGACGCCTTCGACCTGGCCGCGCGCGATCACGGCTGCGCGCGCGCCGAGCTGCTCGGCCGCGGCGAGCTGCTGCTGCACGCGACGACGCGCGCCCTGAACGCCGTCACCGAGGGCCGCACGGCGAAGACGGCGCTGCTCGTCACCGCCGGCCACCCGGACGTGCTGTCGCTGCGCGAGGGCGGCCGTCCGAGCCTGTTCGACTTCGCGACCCCGACGCCGCCGCCGCTCGTGCCGCGCGCGTGGACGTACGAGATCCCCGAGCGGATCGACCGCGGCGGCGCCGTCGTGCGGCCGCTCGACCGCGACCACGTCGCCCGCGTCGCCGCCGAGCTGGTCGAGCGCGGGGCGGAGGCGGTCGCCGTCTCGCTGCTGTGGTCGGTCGTCGAGCCGGTGCACGAGCTGGCCGTCGAGCAGTTGCTGGCGGAGGCGCTGCCGGGCGTGCCGGTCTCGCTCGGCCATCGCGTCAACCCGGTCCTGCGCGAGTACCGCCGCACGGTCGCGACCGCGCTCGACGCGTCGCTCAAGCCGCTGATGTCCGACTACCTCGACGACTTCGAGCGGCGCCTGCGCGCCGAGGGCTTCGGCGGCCGGTTGCTGATGACGACCTCCAGCGGCGGCGCGGTGCCGCTCGCCGAGGTCGCCGCGCGGCCGGTCCTCAGCATCGGCTCCGGGCCGGCGATGGCGCCGATCGCGGCGCGCGCCCTGCCGCAGGTCGGCGC
>JAEXXR010000116.1 GCA_023405705.1 Actinomycetes bacterium | reverse complement strand
GCTCCGCGTGAGGGCGGCGGCGGGAGCGGGCGGGGACGCGCGTCACGGCAGCGGCTCCGCGTGAGGGCGGCGGCGGGAGCGGGCGGGGACGCGCGTCACGGCAGCGGGGACTCCACGCCCAGGCGCGAGGCGGCGCGGCAGCCGATGCCGACGCAGGTGCGCATCTCCGAGACCGCAGCGGTCAGGCGCTCTCTGCGCGCCTCCGGCAGCTCGTCCCAGACGTTCTCCAGCTCGTGCGGATCCACCCGCCGATCGTAGAACTCCCGCTCGCCGTCGGCGTACTCGACGTAGAGGCTCTCCCTCGTGCGCAGCGCCTCGTAGGTCGGCGGGTTGCCGCTGCCGCGGGCCGGGAAGTCCGGGTCCTCGGGCGAGGTGACGGCGCCGCGGTGCTCGATCAGCGCCGCCGTGCGCCAGTCGGCCGGCGCCGGCTGGCCGCGCAGGAACGGCACGAGGCTGCGGCCGTCGACGCTGCCGGTCAGCGGCGCGCCGCCGAGCTCGGCGAAGGTCGGGCAGAGGTCGACGTTCTCGGCGATCTCCTCGACGACGCGGCCGGACGGCACGCCCGGGCCGGCGACGACCAGCGGCACGCGGATGTCCGGGTCGTACGCCGTCAGCTTGCCGGGCGTGAGGCGGTGCTGGCCCATGTGGAAGCCGTTGTCGGAGCTGAAGACGACGTACGTGTTGCGGGCGATCCCGAGCCGGTTCAGCTCGCGGCGGATCCGACCGATCGCGCGGTCGACCGCCTGGACCGAGCGGGCGCGTCTGCGGAAGTGCTCGTCGATCCGGTCCTGCTGCGCCGGGGTGAGGCGGCGGTGGCCGCGCAGCCACGACGGCTTGTCGGAGACGTCGTCCTCGTCGAAGGCCGGCGTGCGCGGCGCCCTCAGCAGCGAGAAGCGGCTCTCGTCGCGCGGCGCGGCGGTCGACGGCGTGTGCGGCGCGAAGGCCGCCAGCTCCAGCAGGAACGGCTGGCCGGCGCCGACGGCCGAGTTGATGAATCCGATCGCGTCACGGCGCATCACGGTCGTGAGGAAGTCGCGCGGTCCGTATCCCCTGCGCACGACTCTGTCGATCCGCGCCTGCCGGTAGCCGTAGCCGGGATAGCCGTTGCCGACGCCGAACCAGTCGGTCCAGCCGGGCGGCGCGTACGGCCGTCCGAGCGCGTCGCGGACCCTGCCCGGGTTGTACTGGTTCATGTACTTGCCCATCAGCGACGTGCGGTAGCCGGCGGCCTGCAGCGCGGTCGCGAAGGTCGCGCGCTCCTGGCCGCGGTCGCGGAAGGCGAGGAAGCCGCCGTCGTCGCCGGTGTTGCGGTAGATCCCGGTGTTGTGCGGATAGCGGCCGGTCAGGATCGAGGCGCGCGAGGGGCAGCAGAGCGAGTTCGTGACGACGTAGTTGGAGAAGGTCACGCCCTCGCGCTGGAGCCGCTGCACGTTCGGCATGTGCTCGACGAGGTCCCACGAGAGGTCGTCGGTCAGCACGAAGACCACGTTCGGGCGGCCGCCCTGCACGACCGGCGGGATCGCACGGCCGGGCTGCTTCAGGCGGGCGGTCCCGGAGCGCTCGCGGGTGGGGCCGTCACCGCGGGCCGCGAGCGCGGCGGCGGGCAGCAGGGCGCAGAGGATCGCGGCCGCGACGAGCGCGACCACCGTGGCACGACGGTGTCTCATCTGCGTCCAAAGTAGGGCAAACGCTTCAGCCCCGTGGCGCGCAGGACGCGCGTGTGGATCACGTCGAGGACCTTCAGGTTGGCGCGTGCGACGTTGTGCGTCTCCCCCGGGTCGCTTCTGAGCGCGAACAGCTCGCGGCCGCTGTTGTTGCCGTCGGCGACGAGCGCCCACGTGTCGTCGCGGTAGTACCAGTGGTTGGCGTAGCCGCCGAACCAGAAGGGCCGCTGCGCGCGCGGGCGCGACCCGGTCAGCAGCGGGGAGACGTTCGATCCGTTCATCGACGAGGGCACCTTGGTCCCTGTCATCGACAGCAGCGTCGGGCCGACGTCGTGCGGCGAGGCGAAGTAGTCGGTGCTCTGACCGCCGCCGCGCCGCTCGGGCGAGCGCACCAGGAACGGCACCTGGATCAGCGAGGGGTGCAGCTCCAGCGCCGGCTTGCCCGTCCAGCCGCGGTCGCCGAGCACGATCCCGTGGTCGGACAGCAGCACGATCGCCGTGTCGTCGGCGAGGCCGGCGTCGTAGAAGCGGCTGAGGAAGTGGCCGAGCCAGGCGTCGGTCTGCGTGACGGCCGCGGCATACAGCCTCGGCAGCCGCTCGCGCTCGCCGGCGGTCAGGTATCTCGCCGGGCGGTAGCGGACGTTGCCAGGCTCGTTGCCCTTGTAGGCCGGGTCGCAGTAGAGGTCGCGGTACCTCCTCACCGGCACCCACGGCTCGTGCGGGTCGAAGCTGTCGATCACGAGCGCGAACGGCCGCTTGGAGCGGCGTGCCGTCGCGAGCACGTCGAGCGCGTGCGTGAAGACGCGCGCGCAGCACTGGTTGCGCTCGTCGCGCGCCTGGCCGATGTTCGCCAGATGCTGGCGCATCCCGCCGAGATAGTGCGCGGTGTGCATGTCGCGCGGCAGCCAGTGGCGCGCGGTCGCCATCGACACGCTCGACGCCGGCCGCAGTGCGCCGACCTGGCCGCCGAGCCGCGCGAAGCGGTCGACGCTTCTGCGCAGCGGCGCCCAGCCGGGGTTGAACGCGAGGAACGGGTTGTCGGTCACGTAGCCGGTCCACCAGCCGCGCTTTCTGAGCGCTCTCAGCCACGTCGTCTCGCCGGCGCCGAGACCGGTCCAGCCGGGCGAGCCGGGCAGGTTGCGGGTCGGCTTCCAGTGCGTCCACGGGTAGACGCGGCGGCCGGTCAGCAGCGAGCGCCGCGCCGGCACCGTCGGCATCGCCTCCGGGAAGGCGCGCGTGAAGCGCAGGCTCTCGCGCGCGAGCGCGTCGATGTTCGGCGTTCTGATCCACTCGTTGCCGTTCGCGCCGACGTGGTCGTAGCGCAGCGTGTCGAGCATGATCACGAGCACGTTGGGCCCGTCGGGGACGGGCGTGGCGGCCCGCACCGGGGCCGGCCGGGCCGAGCCGAGCGCGGCGCCGCCGAGCGCTCCCGCGGCGGCGGCGCCGAGGAAGCGGCGGCGGTCGATCCGTGACTCCATGTCCTCTTGCGACACGCCTGCGCGCCGAAAGGTGCGGTCGGGGGCGGGAGCGGCGTTCGCGACGGCGCAAGCGGGAAGCACCTCGCCGTCGCCTGCCGGCGCAGCGCCCGGCCTGCGCGTTCCACGGAGCACGGAGCAGTAGTTCCCCACAGCGGGAATGCGGACGCGGGCGGCTGTCACGGCGGCGCTCGCGCGGGATCGTGTGTGCACCGGAAAGGAGCCCGAAATGTCAGCCACCGCAGACCACACCACCGCTCTCGCCGCCGCCGACGAGCAGCCGCTCGACAGCGGCGTCGCCCCGCTGCTGTTCGTCTTCATGCTGCCGATGCTCGCGATCGTCGGCCTCGTGCTGTGGATCGGCGCGTCGCCGACCTGGCTGCTCGTCGGCGTCACGATGGCGACGATCGGGGTCATGACCGGGATCGTGATGCTGGCGATCAACCGCCTGCTCGCCGACGGCGGCGCCGAGCACTAGCGGGGCGGGGTGCGGCCGGTCACGACTGCCGGCCGCACCTGCGCCCACCGGCTGCCGCGGTGCTCACCGGGCTCACCCCGCGCCGCCGCGGTGCCGCCCGCGTGCGGCATCGGGTATGACCCGTTCACGTGCCCGACG
>JAEXXR010000110.1 GCA_023405705.1 Actinomycetes bacterium | reverse complement strand
GGCGGGGAGCGGACATGCCGGCGACGGTACGGCCGGCCTGCCGGCGGTCGCATCGGGGAGGTCCCGGAGCGATCGCGCCGCCGCCGCTCCGCGTCCGGCTGACGCGCGCCGTCGCGACCGCGCGCCGTCCGGTCAGCCCCGCCCTACGCCCGCTTCTGCGCGATCGGCAGCCAGACGTGGAAGACGGTCTCCCCCGGTCTGGAGTCGACGCTGAGCGAGCCGCCGTGGCGGTCGGTCACGATCCGGCGCGCGACGTCGAGGCCGAGGCCGGTGCCGGAGCCGACCTCCTTCGTCGTGAAGAACGGGTCGAAGATGCGGCTGCGCACCTCCTCCGGGATCCCGGGCCCGTCGTCGGCGACGTCGACGACGACGCAGTCGCCCTCGCGGCGGGTCGACAAGGTGATCGTGCCGCTGCCGTCGAGCGCCTGGATGGCGTTGTGGATCAGGTTGGTCCAGACCTGGTTCAGCTCCGAGCCGCGCATCTCGACTCTCGGCAGCGTCTTGTCGTATCTGCGCACGACCTCGATCGAGGTGTGCTTGATCTTGTGCTTCATCACCATCAGCGTCGTCTCGATGCCCTTGTGGACGTCGGCGTTGACGACCTCGCCGCGGTCCATGAAGGCGTACGCCTTGACGGCTCTGACCAGCTCGCTCATGCGGTCGGTCGAGGCCGACAGCTCGTCGGTCAGCGTGTGCGCCTGCAGCGAGGCGGCGACCCATCTGATCACCGCGTCGACCGACTCGCCGGCTATCGAGGCGATCTTGCGCACCCACGCCTCGTCGGCGCCGGCCGCGACGAGCGGCTCGGTCCACTTCCAGCCCTCGCCGACGCCCAGCTCGTCGAGCAGGTCGCCGATCGCGTCCTCGGCGTCGGCGCGCTCCAGCGCGCTCAGCGGCTCGGCCTCCCTGGCCCGCTCCTGGAGGGCGTTCTTGCAGGCGACGACCTTCGCCGCGTCGGTCTGCTCGACGCCGGCCTCGACCAGCCGCGCGACCATCTGCTCGTAGACCTCGAGCGTCTCCTCGAGGTCGGAGGAGGCGCGCTTCGCGGCCGCCGCCGGGTTGTTCAGCTCGTGCGCGAGGCCGGCCGCCATCGTCCCGAGCGACGCCAGCCGCTCGCGGCTCGCCTCGCGCTCGGCGCTGCGGCGGATCACGGGGCGCATCTGCCGCATCAGCCGCTCGAAGACGGGCCGGGTCTGGAGCACGAGGTCGACGAACTGCTCGCGCGGGATCGTCGCGATGCGGGCGTCGGTCTCGGTCTCCATCCGCACCGCGTGCCAGCCGTGGATCAGCGACGGGATCGCGCCGACCCACGTCGGCGCGATCTGCACGCCCTCGGGCTCGACGTTGCCGTTCTCGACCGAGGAGACGCGCAGCCGGCCGTGCAGCAGCAGGTGGAGGCCGTAGCCCTCCTGCCCGGCCTCGACGACGCGCTCGCCGACGGGGACGGAGCGGACGTCGGCGGCGCCGACCCACGGCGCGAGCTGCTCGTCGGTCGCGTCGTCGAACAGGTCGACGGTGCGCAGCTCCTCGAGCGTGAGCGATGTGGTGGCGGTCATCGTCTGATCACCCTTCCGCGAGGTACTCGTGCACGAGCGAGACCGACATCGAGCCCTCGCCGACGGCGCTCGCGACGCGCTTCACGGAGCGGGCGCGCACGTCGCCGGCGACGAAGACGCCGGGGACGCTCGTCTCCAGCAGGAACGGGTCGCGCGCCAGCGGCCAGCCGTGCTCCTGCACGTCGAGGCCGGCGAGCACGAAGCCGCGCTCGTCGCGCGCGACGACGCCGTCGAGCCAGTCGGTCCGCGGCGCCGCGCCGATGAAGACGAAGCAGGCGTCGACGTCGACCTGCTCCTCTCTGCCGTCGCTGCAGCGCCACGTCATCCGCGCGAGGTGGTCGTCCTCGCCCTCGGCCGCGGTCGCCTGCGTGCCGGTCCGCACCTCGATGTTCGGCAGGCTCGCGATCTGCTCGATCAGGTAGTGCGACATCGACGTCGTCAGCGACGCGCCGCGCACGAGCATCGTCACCTGGCGCGCGTACTGGGAGAAGTAGACGGCCGCCTGGCCGGCGCTGTTGGCGCCGCCGATCACGACGACGTGCTGGTCGCGGCAGGAGCGCGCCTCCGTCAGCGCCGCGCCGTAGTAGATGCCGGCGCCGGTCAGCTCCGCGAAGCCGGGCGTGTCGAGCTGGCGGTAGGAGACGCCGGAGGCGATCAGGATGCTCGTCGCGCTCAGCTCGCCGCCGCCGGACAGCTCGACGAAGCGGCCCGAGCCCTCGACGCGCAGCCGCGCCGCGTCCTGCATCGTCAGCAGCTCGGCGCCGAGGCGGCGGGCCTGGTCGGCCGCACGGCGGGCGAGGTCGGAGCCCGACAGGCCGGCGGGGAAGCCGAGGTAGTTCTCGATCCGGCTCGACATGCCGGCCTGGCCGCCCGGGGCCTCGCGCTCGACCATCGCCGTGCGCAGGCCCTCGGAGGCGCCGTAGACCGCGGCGGCGAGGCCGGCGGGGCCGCCGCCGACGATCACGAGGTCGTAGTGGTCGGAGGCCGGCACGCCGACGACGCCCAGCCGCTCGGCCAGCTCCAGCACGGACGGCCGCTCGACCAGCGAGCCGTCCTCCAGCAGCACGACCGGCAGCCGGTCCGGTGCGACGTCGGCGACCCTCAGCAGCTCGCGCGCCTCGCGGTCGCGCTCGACGTCGAGCCACGTCGCCGGGACGCGGTTGCGGGCGAGGAAGTCGCGCAGGTCGTGCGACTCCTTCGAGAAACGGTGGCCGATCACGCGCACGCCGCCGGCCTCCAGCGCGGCGCCCGACTCCCACGTCGTCAGCAGGTCCTCCAGCACCGGGTAGAACTGCTCCTCCGGCGGGTCCCACGGCTTCATCAGGTAGTAGTCGAGCGCGACCTCGTTGATCGCCGCGATCGCCGCGTCGGTGTCGGCGTAGGCGGTCAGCAGCACGCGCTTGGCGTCGGGGACGAGGTCGCGCGCTCTCGCGAGGTACTCGGTCCCCTCCATGCCGGGCATCCGCTGGTCGGCGATCAGCAGCGCGATCTGCTCGCCGCGGGCGCGCACCTGCGCGATCGCGTCGAGCGCCTCGGCGCCGGAGGAGGTGCGCATGATCCGGTAGCGCTCGCCGAAGCCGCGGCGGAGGTCGCGCGCGACGGCCGCCAGCACGGCGGGCTCGTCGTCGACGGCGAGGATCACGGGGCGGCGCTCGGCCGCGGGTGGGGCGTCAGTCGTGGCGGCCATTGCCACTGACGCTACCGAGGGCGTCAAGCGGGCTGCGGGTGGGCCGGCTCGGCGGCGCGGCCGGCCCCGGAACGACGC
>JAEXXR010000102.1 GCA_023405705.1 Actinomycetes bacterium | reverse complement strand
CGTAGGAGCCGAACAGCTGCTGCACGACGCCGAGCGGCAGCTCCTGCTCCAGCTCCGCGCCGCGCGCCGACAGCACCGTCAGCTCCAGCTCGCGCGCCCGCCGGCGGGCGGCGCCGAGCAGCCGCGTCTTGCCGATCCCGGCCGGCCCCTCGACCAGCAGCAGCGAGCCGTCGCCGGCGTGCAGCGCGGTCAGGGCGTCGCCGATCGCGCGCAGCTCTCCGCTGCGCTCGCGCAGGCGGCCGGGGGTCGCCCCGGCCGGTCGGTTGCGACCATCGTTCCTCGACACGGCCGCAGCATCGTATTGCGGGAAGCGGGCGTATCGGCGCTCGGCTGCCCTGCCGGCCGCGGCCACCGGCAGGCGCGGCGGCGCGTCCTCGGGTTATCCCCATCCCCGGACGCCCGCGAGCGCCATGGCGGTGCGGCGGCCGGCGTCCGATCCTTGACGCATGCTGCGCTCCCTGCCCCGAGGACTCGCGATGACCGACTCGACGATGCACGATGATCCGACGATGCCGCTGGAGCCGACGATGACGCTGCGCCCGCTCGGAACCCGCCGCCTGGGCGAATGGGGGCGCGACTTCGCCTTCCACAGCGTCGGCTTCGTCACCAGCGTGATCGGCTTCACCCTCTGGGTGACGGCCGTCTCGGTGACGCTGTCGCTGCTGATCTTCGTGATCGGCTTCGCGGTCGCGCTCGGCTCCTTCTACCTCTTCCGCTGGTTCGCCCAGATCGAGCGGCGGCGCGCGGCGCTCGTGCTCGACGAGCCGATCCCGGACCGCTACCGCACGATCCCGAGAGGCGCCGGCTGGTTCCACCGCCTCAAGCTGATGGCGAAGGACCCGGCGACCTGGAAGGACTTCACGTGGACGCTGCTGAGCGGCACGCTCGGCTTCGTCTTCGCGACCGTCGCGCTGACGCTGTGGGGCCTCGTCGTCGGGATGATCACGCTGCCGGCCTGGTACTGGGCGCTGCCCGACGCCGCCAACGTCGGCATCTACGAGGTCGACACCCTCCCGATGGCGCTGCTGACCTCCGCGATCGGCATCGTCCTCGTCCCCGTCTGCGGCTGGCTCGTGCACCTGCTCACGCTCGGCGAGCTGGCGGTCATGCGGCCGCTGCTGCGCGCCAGCCGCGAGGAGGCGCTCGCGGAGCGCGTCGAGGTGCTGACGACCACCCGCGCCGGCGCCGTCGACGCGCAGGCCGCCGAGCTGCGGCGGATCGAGCGCGACCTGCACGACGGCGCGCAGGCCCGCCTCGTCGCGCTCGCGCTCAACCTCGGGATGGCGGAGGACAAGTTCGACAGCGATCCCGAGCAGGCGCGCGAGCTGCTCGCGGAGGCGCGCGGCGAGGCGAAGACGGCGCTGACCGAGCTGCGCGACCTCGCGCGCGGCATCCACCCGCCGATCCTCAGCGACCGCGGCCTGGAGGCGGCCGTCACCGCGCTCGCCGCGCGTAGCCCGCTGGCGGTCACGATCGAGGCCGACGTGCCGGAGCGGATGCAGCCGGCGGTCGAGGCGGCCGCCTACTTCGTCGTCGCCGAGGCGCTCGCGAACGCGACCAAGCACTCGCGCGCGCTGCGGGTGCTGGTGCGGCTGCAGCTGGTCGAGGACCGGCTGGTCGTCGAGGTCGCCGACGACGGCGTCGGCGGCGCCGACGCGGACGGCAGCGGGCTGCTCGGCCTGAGACGGCGGATCGAGGCGCTCGACGGCGAGCTGCACGTGATGAGCCCGCGCTCCAGCGGCACGACGCTGCACGCCGAGGTACCGCGCCGCACATGACCTGCTCGCCCCGCCCGCTCGCCTGACGATGCGGATCGTGATCGCCGAGGACCTCGCGCTGCTGCGCGACGGCATGATCCGGCTGCTGCGCGACAACGGCCACGAGGTCGTCGCCGCGGTCGAGGACGGTGACGCGCTCGTGCGCGCCGTCCACGGTCACAAGCCCGACATCGCCGTCTGCGACGTGCGGCTGCCGCCGACCTTCCAGGACGAGGGCGTGCGCGCCGCGCTGGAGGCGCGCAGACGGGTCCCGGGCACCGCGATCCTGATCGTCTCCCAGTACGTCGAGGAGACCTACGCGACCGAGCTGCTGGCCGACGGCCAGGGCGGCGTCGGCTACCTGCTGAAGGACCGCATCGCCGACGTGCGCGAGTTCGTCGACGCGGTCGAGCGGGTCGCCGGCGGCGGCACCGCGATGGATCCCGAGGTCGTCGCCCAGCTCGTCACCCGCCGCGGCGGCGGCGGGCCGCTGGAGGACCTGACGCCGCGCGAGGGCGAGGTGCTGAAGCTGATGGCCGAGGGCCGCTCCAACGGCGCGATCGCCGCGCAGCTCGTCGTCACCGAGGGCGCCGTCGAGAAGCACATCTCGAACATCTTCGGGAAGCTCTCGCTGCCGCCCTCCGACACCGACCACCGCCGCGTGCTGGCGGTGCTCGCCTACCTGCAGGGGAGCTAGCGGAGGCAGTCCCGGACCGGGCGGCGGCGCCGGCCCCGCCGGGCCGGCGCGCTCAGAGCGCCTCCAGCAGCCCCCGCTCGCGCACCAGCTCGCGCGCGAGCGTCTTGTAGCCGATCGCGTCGAAGAGGACGACGAGACGGTCGTCCTCGATCCGCTGTACCTCGCCGTCGCCCCACTCGGCGTGGCGCACGCGCGTGCCCGGCGGGAAGCGCGTCTCGCGCGGAGCGCCGGAGCCGGCGCCCTCCGCGCCGCCGCCGTCCTCCCCGCC
>JAEXXR010000098.1 GCA_023405705.1 Actinomycetes bacterium | reverse complement strand
GCTGGACGCGGTCTGCCGCCGTGCTGGCAGCGATCGTGCCGATCGCCGCTGCCGCGACGAGCGCGAGCGCCGCGCCGGTCCGCACCGCGACCACCACCGACTACACGACCACGGACTACCTGAAGGACGTGCTCGGCCTGCCCGGCAGCGAGGTCGACCCGGCGATCGAGCCGGTCACCTACGACCACTTCCAGTGGCTCCTGCAGCAGCCGGGCAACTACGCCGTCCTGATCGGCGACCCGGCCACGGACGCGAGATTCGCGGCGCGCGCGCAGGACGTCGAGGCGGCGGCCGACGCCGCCAGAGTGGAGCGCGTCTACTGGTTCAACCCGAACCTGTCGGGCAACGCCAGAATCGGCAACGTCACCCAGCCGAACCTCGACATCCGCAACCCGGCCGGCATCACCTCGCTGTCGACGACGGGACAGGCGGCCTACGGCAACGCGTGGCTGAACCTCGTCGGCAGACACCTCGGCAACGGCGTCGACCTGACCGTGACCAACGCCAACACCGCCGACCAGCAGAGAGTCACCGGGACGACGAGAACGGCGGCCGTCAACGACGCCGGCGCCACGGCCGGCCAGAGCACCGAGGTCGGCGACGTCAACGGCGGCGCGCTGTACGACTACACGACGGTCGACCAGCCCGCCGACGTCTCCGACAGCTACTTCTTCGTCTACAACAAGGACAGAAGAACGCCCGGCGACCAGCCGCTGAGAATCGTCTCCTGGGTCAACCTCAGCGACAAGGCCGACTCGTCCGGCGCGCGCGCCGACGTGACGACCGCGATCGGCACCGTCGGCGGCGCGAACCTCGCCAAGCCCGACCAGTTCGCCTGGTGGAAGTCGGCGACGAACGCGCGCCAGCTGCAGGCCTCGCCCGGCACCCACCAGAGCGCGAACGTCCCGGTCCTCTCCGACGCCGACGACGCCGACGAGTGGCGGATCGAGCAGATCACCTACCCCGAGCTCGTCCACCTGCTCGAGCACGACAAGACCGCCAGCAGAAACGCGGTGATCTTCTTCGGCGGCACGTGGTGCACCAACACCCGCCCGGTCCTGCCGGCGATCAACAAGTACGCGCAGGAGAACGACGTGCGCGTCTTCAACTTCGACACCGTGCTCGACGGCGCGGCGGTCGGCGGCGGCGCGACGAGCGGCTCCAACCCGCTGCAGTCGCGCAACACCGTCGCGGCCAGCGGCGGAACCGCGAGCAACAACGCCAGCTTCATCTACGGCGAGCTGTTCGACCACTACCTCGGCAACGCCGTCACGCAGTACGCCGCCTCCAACCGCGTCACCTACTACCGCGAGGGCAGAGAGGCCAACGGCCTCGTCTCGACGCAGCGGCTCCAGGTCCCGTACCTGATCGGCTACCAGGGCAACGCCGGGACCGGCGCCCACGGCGGCGTCACGCGCCAATGGATCTCCGACAACGGGGACGGCACGTACAGAGAGTTCATGTCGAACTGGTGGCTGGTCAACCCGCAGGCCAACCAGCTCGGCATCACGACGATCCCGCTGACCGCGCCGATCTGGACGAGAGTCAACGCCCAGGTGGCGACGTTCTCGTGGCGGACCGACGTCGCCGACGTCGTCCCGAACACGGGCACCGACGCCGACGCCGCCGACTTCCTCGTCGACGCCGACACCGCGACGGTGACCTACTCCGACACCAGCGGCGGCAGAATCACGATCACCTCCGGCGGCCCGGTCGGCATCAGCCCGGCGGCGCTGACGGGCGCGCTGGCGGCGCTCGGCGCCTCCGCTCCGGAGAACCTCGCCGGGGCGCGCGCGGCGCTGATCGCCGCGAACCAGGCGACGACGAGAGACCAGACGCTGATCGACCGCCTGTCGACGGTCGCCGGCGCCTGGGGCGTCGCGCAGATCCGCAAGAACACGCTCACGACGGCGTGGACCAACGTCGCCTTCGGCCAGAAGGCCGTCCGCGCGGCGGAGCTGTTCTTCGGCGGCCTGCCCGGCGGCGTCGTCTCGACCCAGACGGTCACGGCCGACACGGTCAAGCAGGGCGTCGCGCCGACGATCTCGATCTCGATCGCCAACGACTACGGGCGCGTCCCGACCGGCGCCGTCTCGCTGGTCGTCAAGCAGGGGGGCACGACGGTCGCCTCGGGCTCGACGGCGGTCGCGAACGACGCGGCCTCCTTCACGCTCCCGGCGCTGGCGGCGGGCACCTACGACTACACGCTGTCGTACGCGGGCGACGACCAGATCGTCGCGTTCACGAAGTCCGGCTCGCTGACGGTCGCGCCGGCCGACCAGGTCCCGGTCGTCAGAGACCCGGATCCGACGCCGCCGGTGGTCGTGCCGCCGCCGGTCGACAGACCGATCGACAGAAGACCGGTCGTCACGAGAGTCAAGTCCGGCAAGGTGACGGGCAAGGTCGCGAAGGCGCCGACGCGCAAGAAGGCCGGCACCTACAAGGTGACGATCGCCGCGCCCAAGGGCGGCGCGACGGCGACCGGCAAGGTCAAGATCACGATCAAGAAGGGCAAGGTCACCAAGACCGTCGGCGGCAGACTCGTCCGCGGTACGGTGACGCTGAAGGTGCCGAAGCTGGCGAAGGGCACCTGGAAGGTCACGATCACGTGGCCGGGCGACACGCGCTACCGCTCCGTCTCGGCGGCCGGCGGCGCGATCAAGGTCAAGTAGAGGACCGCGATGCCCACGCAGCTCCGCGCGGATGCCGGCGAGCGCCTGCTCGCGCTCGTCGGCGGCGACCTCGAGGTGCCGCTCGTAGGCGGCGGTCGGGTCCGCTACGCGAACCTCGACAACGCGGCGAGCGCGCCGGCGCTGAGGCAGGTCGCCGACACCGTCGCGGAGCTGCTGCCGTACTACGGAAGCGTCCATCGCGGCGCGGGCTTCGCCTCGCTCGTGAGCACGGAGGCGTACACGCGCGCACGCGAGGTCGTGCGCGCGTTCGTCGGCGCGCGCGAGGACGACCTCGTGCTGTTCACGCGCAACACGACCGACGCGTTCAACCTGCTGGCGGCGGCGGTGCCGCCGGGCGCGACGGTGCTGACCTTCGCGGGCGAGCACCACGCGAACCTGCTGCCGTGGCGGCGCGGCGACGTGCGCCACCTGGCGATCCCGGCCAGCCCCGCCGACGCGCTCGACGCGCTGGAGGAGCAGCTGGCCGCGCTCGGCGGCCGCGCTGCGCTCGTCTCGGTGACGGGCGCCTCGAACGTGACGGGCGAGGTGTGGCCGATCGAGCAGATCGCCCGCGTCGCCCACCGCCACGGGGCGCGGGTCGCGCTCGACGCGGCCCAGTTGGCGGCCCATCGCCGGCTCGACGTCGCCGCCTGGGAGGTCGACTACGTCGCCTTCTCGGGCCACAAGCTCTACGCGCCGTACGGGGCGGGCGTGCTCGCCGGGCGCGCCGACTGGCTCGACGCGGCGCGGCCGCACCTCGCGGG
>JAEXXR010000081.1 GCA_023405705.1 Actinomycetes bacterium | reverse complement strand
GGCCGGGCCGTTCCACAGCCCGCCGCCGGAGACCGCGGCGCGGTTGCCGCGCACCTCGGTCGCGGCGAGGTGGACGGTGCCGGCGACGCTCGCGAGGCCGCCGCCGACGGAGGCGCTCGCCTCGTTGCCCTCGACGAGGCCGCGGAACAGCCGCAGCTCGCCGCCGTCGTTGAACAGCCCGCCGCCGCCCTGGTCGCCGGCGGCGCTCGCGACCGCGTTGCTGGTGACGCGCGTGTCGGAGACGGTCATGCGGCCGGCAGCCGAGTTCCACAGCCCGCCGCCCTCGGCGGCGGCCGTGTTGCGGTCGACGAGCGAGTCGCGCACGTCGACGGTGCCGGCGCCGGTCAGGTGCAGGCCGCCGCCGTTGCCGGGACCGGGGCCGGTCGCGTTGACGAGCAGCGACGCTCTGCGCAGCAGCGTCGTCCCCTCCAGCGCCTCGATCCCGCCGCCCGCACGCGGCGCGCTGTTGCGGTTGACCTGCGTGTCGCGCAGCAGCAGCGTGCCTCTGCTGTTGAAGACGCCGCCGCCGGAGGCGCCGTCGCCGGTGACCGCGCTTCTCAGCACGCGCACGCCCTTCAGCTCGACGAAGCCCTCGCTCTCGATCGCGCCGCCGGACTGGCCGGCCGGCGGGGCGCCGTTGGCGATCCGCGCTCTGCCGATCGTCAGCCGCGCGCCGGCGGCGACGTCGAAGGCGCGGTCGCCTCTGGCCGCGTCGATCAGCGCGCCGCGGCCGATCAGCGTGACCCGCCCGGTGACGTCGAGGTCGCCGCTGCGCGCGCCGTCCTCGCCCGCTCCGCCGACCGTCAGGCGATAGCGCCGGTTCTGCAGCGAGATCCGCGTCGCGTCTCTGCGCGCGTTCGCCTCCATGATCGCCGCGCGCAGCGTGCAGCGGCCGCGGGCGTCGCCGCAGCGGCCGTCGCCGGGGGCGGCGTCGACGCCGTCGGCGGTCGTGTTCACCGCGACGCGGCCGTCACGCAGCGGGGCGCCGGCGGCGTTGCGCCCTCCTCTCGACTGGGCCGTCTCGGCCTCGGTCGCGGCGCCTGCGGTCGGCGCCAGTGCGGCGCCGAGCGCGAGCGCCAGCGCTGACGGCAGGATCAGCTTCGGACGGGACATCGAGCGATTCCTCTCTGCGGGGGACGCGGAGCGCCGGGACCTGCCCATCCCTGCGCAACCCGCCCGCTCCCGTCTCATGCCGCGCGCGGGGCTGGCGCGCCGGCGCTGCGTGACGGACGCGGCGCCCGGGGTCCGGCTTGCGGCGCGACCTAGGATGGACGCATGAGCGACTTCATCTCGCGCGCCTTCGGCGGCAGACGCCGGCCGCCCGAGGGCATGGAGGGGCGCATCCCTCCGGGGCAGTACTACGAGGCCGGCTTCCCCGTCCTCACCGCCGGACCGACGCCGCACGTCGACACCGCGACGTGGACGTTCAGAATCGACGGCGTCGTCGGCGCGGCGAGAAGCTGGACGTGGGAGGAGTTCCACGCGCTGCCGTTCGAGGACGTCCCGTGCGACATCCACTGCGTCACGAAGTGGTCGAAGCTCGACACGAGCTTCCGCGGCGTCTCGCTCGACACGCTGCTGGAGGAGGTCGAGCCGCTCGGCGCCTACGCGATGGCCCACTCCTACGGCGGCTACACGACCAACCTGCCGCTGGAGGAGCTGACCGACGGCAGAGCATGGGTCGTGACCGAGCACGAGGGCGAGCCGCTCTCCGCCGAGCACGGCGGCCCGGCGCGGCTGCTCGTGCCGGCGCTCTACTTCTGGAAGAGCGCGAAGTGGGTCGCCGGCCTGCGCCTGCTCGACAGCGACGAGCCCGGCTTCTGGGAGTCGAACGGGTACCACATGCACGGCGATCCGTGGCGCGAGGAGCGGTATTGGAACGACTGACCCCGGCCGACGCGCAGACGCCCGCGCCGCACGAGCGCGACGGGCTGCCGCCGGTCGCGCCGGCCGCGCCCGGCCGCTGGCAGGTCGGCACGATCACGCGGATCGTGCAGGAGACGCCGCGCGTGAAGTCGTTCCGGATCGAGCTGCCGATCTGGGTCCCGCACCTGCCCGGCCAGCACTACGACGTGCGCCTCACCGCGCCCGACGGCTACCAGGCGCAGCGCTCCTACTCGATCGCCTCCTCCCCGCTCGACGAGGGCTCGATCGAGCTGACGGTCGACCGGCTCGACGACGGCGAGGTCTCCGGCTACCTGCACGACGTGCTCGTCGTCGGCGACCAGCTCGAGGTGCGCGGCCCGTTCGCCGCCTACTTCGTCTGGCGCGGCGAGTCGCCGGCGCTGCTGCTCGGCGGCGGCTCGGGCGTCGTGCCGCTGATGGGCATGCTGCGCCACCAGCGGCGCGCGATGCCGGAGGCGCGGCTGCGGCTGGTCTACTCGGTCCGCCGTCCCGACGAGCTGATCTATCGCGACGAGCTGGGCGAGGAGACGCTCGTCACCTACACGCGCCTCTCGCCGCCGGGCTGGGAGGGCCACAGCGGCCGCGTCGACGCAGAGCTGATCGCGGCGGCGGGGGTCGACCCGGCGACGGGATCGGTCTTCGTCTGCGGCTCCAACGGCTTCGTCGAGACCGCCTCGCAGCTCGCGCTCGACGCCGGCTTCGCCGCCGAGCGGATCCGCACCGAGCGCTACGGCCCGACCGGCTGACGGCCGCCGGCCGGCGAGCGCCCGCCGCCAGACCGGCGCGGCCCGCCCGGCGCGTCGCCGACTCCCCGGCCCGAAAGGACGGCTAGGCGAGCTGGGCGCGTCGCCGATGAGGTCCTGGCTCCATGCCTCGCAACCGCCCGCCGGAGTACCTTTCACGTACCACCTTCGCCCTGTGGAAGATTCGCTACAAATCGGCAGATTTGGTGAGGGAAATCTCGCCACACAGGAGCACATCCGCGCGCTACTGTCGCACTTGCACGCGGAGGTGCTGATTTGGTTGCTAACCAGAGCCTCACTGCCGATGCGGTGAGCGAGAGTGGTGTCGGAGGCGAGCCGGACATCCGGCTCGAGAGAGTCACGAAGCGGTTCGGCGAGGTCCTCGTCATCGACGACCTCGACCTGGAGATCGAGCGCGGCGCGTTCTACGCGCTGCTCGGCCCGTCCGGCTGCGGCAAGACGACCACCCTGCGGATGATCGGCGGCTTCGAGCTGCCGACCGAGGGCCGTGTCCTGCTCGGGGGCTCGGAGGTCACGAACGCCCCGCCGCACAAGCGCGACGTCAACACGGTCTTCCAGTCCTACGCGCTCTTCCCGCACCTGACGATCGAGAAGAACGTCGCCTTCGGCCTGGAGCGCAAGGGCGTCGGCAAGGCGGAGACGAAGAAGCGCGTCGCCGAGGCGCTGGAGACCGTCCAGCTGCCGCACCTGGCCAAGCGCAAGCCGGCGCAGCTGTCCGGCGGCCAGCAGCAGCGCGTCGCGCTGGCGCGCGCGCTCGTCAACCGCCCGCGGGCGCTGCTGCTCGACGAGCCGCTCGGCGCCCTGGACCTGCGCCTGCGCCGCCAGCTGCAGGTCGAGCTGAAGCGGATCCAGCAGGAGGTCGGCATCACGTTCATCCACGTGACGCACGACCAGGAGGAGGCGATGTCGATGGCCGACACGATCGCCGTCATGAACAGAGGGAAGATCGAGCAGGCCGGCAGCGCGACCGACCTGTACGAGCGCCCGCAGACGGCCTTCGTGGCGAAGTTCCTCGGCGTCTCCAACCTCGTCCGCGGCACGATCGGGCAGGCGAACGGCGAGCTGTCGGCCGTCACCACGCACGACGGCGCCACCCTGCACGCCCCGACCAACCGCTGCGCCGAGCACGCCGGCAGCCCGGTCGCGATCGGCGTGCGGCCGGAGAAGGTCAAGCTCTCCCCGGTCGAGCAGCGGGCGCCGAGCGGGGCCAACGCGCTGCGCGGGACGGTCGTGCTCAGCTCGTTCCTCGGCGTCTCGATCCAGTACGTCGTGCGGACCGCCGGCGGCGAGGAGCTGATCGTCCTCGCCCAGAACGAGGACGGCTCCCTGCCGGAGTCGCTCGGCGCAGGTCGGGAGGTGCAGCTGACCTGGGACCCGCGCCACACCTTCGTCGTCGCGGCCGAGGACGGCGCCGGTGCCTGACATCGACCCGGAGCGCGTCGAGCACGAGCTCGACCGCTTCTTCACCGAGCAGCGCCTCTCGCGCCGCCGCTTCCTCGGGCGCAGCGCCTCCGCCGCGCTGATGGCCGGCGGCCTCGGCGCGGTCCTCAGCGCCTGCGGCATCGACGGCACCGCCGCCAGAAACCTCGCCTCGCTGCAGAGAGAGGCCGTGAGCGTCAGACACCCGAGAACCGAGCTGGGCGACTGGACCTTCTCGAACTGGCCGCTCTACATCGACAAGGCCGTCATCAGAGAGTTCAACGCCAGATACGGCGGCCACTGCAAGTACGTCGAGGAGATCAACGACAACTCCGAGTTCTACGGCAAGGTCCGCCAGCAGCTCGCGCAGGGCGTCCCGATCGGCCGCGACATCGTCACGTTGACCGACTACATGGCCTCCCGCTGGGTCCGCTTCGGCTACGTCACGCCGATCGACAAGAGCAACGTGCCGAACATGAGAAACCTCGTGCCGAACCTGCAGTCGATCAACTACGACCCGAGACGTCAGTTCACGCTGCCGTACCAGTCGGGCGCGATCGGCCTCGGCTACGACATCGAGCAGACCGGCGGCGAGATCAAGTCGGTCAGAGACCTCTTCGACCCGAGATGGAAGGGGCGCGTGACGATGTTCTCCGAGCCCTACGACAGCGCCGGCACGGTGCTGCTCGGCGAGGGCGTCGACGCCTCCAGAGCGACGCTCGACCAGATGCTCGGGGCGATCGAGAGAATCGGCGCCGCCAACGACGCCGGCCAGTTCCGCCGCTTCACCGGCAACGACTACACGACCGATCTGACGAAGGGCAACATCGCGATCGCGCTCGCCTACTCGGGCGACCTCGTCCAGCTGCAGAGCGACAACCCGAACCTCCGCTTCTCCTACCCGGAGGAGGGGGCGATGCTGTTCACCGACAACATGATGATGCCGTCGGAGGTCGAGCACCCGTACGCGGCCGAGACGATGATGAACTACCTCTACGAGCCGGAGGTGGCCGCCGTCGTCTGCGCGTGGGTCAACTACATCTCGCCGGTCGACAACATCAAGCCGATCCTGGAGAGAAGCGATCCCGACATCGCCTCCAACGAGCTGATCTTCCCGCCGGACGAGGTGCGCAGAAACCTCTACCCCTACCCCGCCCTCTCGACCCGCCAGGAGCAGGAGATGTACGAGGCGATGGCCAAGGTGACGGGCGCTTGATGATGGGCAACGACGGAGTGCACGCGCTGATCGGATCGACGAACAGAGCGACGGGGGCTTAGAGCATGTCACTCTCCCAGCGCCGCAGGCTGATCCCGTGGATGTTCGCGATCCCCGGGCTGCTGTGGCTCCTCCTCTTCTTCGCGATCCCGATCGCCAACCAGGCGTCGGTCTCGCTGATGACCGGCGACCCCGAGGCCGGCTACACGCTGACGTGGGCGTTCGACACGTACACGAACGCGATCAGCGACTACAAGGACCAGTTCCTGCGGTCGTTCCTCTACGCGGGCCTCGCGACGGTGATCGACCTGATCATCGCCTTCCCGCTCGCCTACTTCATGGCGTACAAGGCCGGCCGCTGGCGCAACCTGATGCTGCTGCTCGTGATCCTGCCGTTCTTCATGAGCTACGTGCTGCGGACGGTCGCCTGGCAGCTGATCCTCGCCGACAACGGCTGGCTCGTGGAGCGGCTGCGGGACGTCGGCCTCGTCGCCGAGGACGGCCGCGTGCTGGCGACCGGGACCGCCGTCGTCGCCGGCATCGCCTACAACTTCCTGCCGTTCATGGTGCTGCCGCTGTACGTGGCGCTCGACCGCATCGACCGCCGCTACATCGAGGCGGCGACCGACCTCTACGCCAGCCGGCTGACGGCCTTCCGCAAGGTGACGCTGCCGCTCGCGATCCCGGGCATCTTCGCCGGCTCGCTGCTGGTCTTCATCCCCGCCTGCGGCGACTACGTCAACGCGGCGCTGCTGGGGACCTCGCGCCAGTACATGATCGGCAACGTCGTGCAGTCGAAGTTCCTCAACGTGCTCGACTACCCGACGGCGGCGGCGCTGTCGTTCATCTTGATGACGATCATCCTCGTCGGCATCGCGCTCTACTCGCGCCTGCTGGGGACCAGAAACCTGACGGAGGCGGCGACCTGATGTCTGCGAGCGACCGCGCCCGCAACTGGGCGCTGGGGATCTGGTCGGCGGCTGCGCTGCTGTTCCTCTTCATCCCCGTCTTCCTGATCGTCCTGTTCTCGTTCAACGACAACCAGGGACGCTTCAACTTCACCTGGCAGGGCTTCACGCTCGACCACTGGAAGGACCCGTTCGCCGACCCCGACCTGGCGAGAGCGCTGGAGAACTCGCTCGCGATCGCCGCCTTCACGACGATCGGGGCGGTCCTGCTCGGGACGCTGCTGGCGGTCGCGCTGACGCGCTACCGCTTCCGCGGCCAGGGCGCCGCCGGCTTCTTCGTCTTCCTGCCGATGGCGACCCCGGAGGTCGTGCTCGGCGCCTCGCTGCTGGCGATGTTCCTCGTGATCGGGATCGACACCGGCTTCTGGACGATCGTGATCGCGCACGTGATGTTCACCGTCTCCTACGTCGTGGTGACGGTGCGCGCGCGGCTGGAGGGGATGGACCCCTTCATCGAGGAGGCGGCGCAGGACCTCGGCGCCGGCGTCTGGACGACCTTCTTCCGCGTGACGCTGCCGATGATCGCCCCGGGCGTCGTCGCGGCGGCGGTGCTGGCGGCCGCGATCTCGATCGACGACTACGTCGTGACGAGCTTCAACGCCGGCCAGACGCAGACCTTCCCGCTGTTCATCTTCGGCGCCACCCGCCAGGGCGTGCCGCCGGAGGTCAACGTGCTCGCGACGATGCTGCTGGTCGTCGTGCTCGGCCTGATGGCCGTCAACCTGCTCGTGCAGCGCGCGCTCGCCCGGCGCGACCGCGCCGCCGCCTGAGCGCGCGCTCGCCGCGGCGGGCGGCGTAGAGTGCTGTGCCGATGAGCAGCAGAGCAGCGCCGTCCAGCCGCGCCGAGAGACGCGAGCGCACCCGCCAGGCGATCGTCGACGCGACGGTCGCCGCGGTCGCCGAGCGCGGCGTGCGCGGGATGCGGGTCGAGGACGTCGCCGCCCGCGCCGGCGTCTCCACGCCGCTGCTCTACTACCACTTCGGCGACCGCCTGACGTTGATCGGCGCGGCGCTCGACAAGGCCAACGCGCAGGCGCCCTCCGGGGTCCTGCGCGAGCCGCACGGCGGCGCGACCGAGTACGACGCCGTCCGCGACGCGCTGCTGCGCGAGTTCGACGAGGACGACCCGGTCATCCGCAACAACTCGATCGTCTGGAACGAGGTCTCGGCCAGCGCCGTCTTCGAGCCGGAGCTGCGCGACGTGCTGCGGCGCGTCACGAGCGAGTGGAACGAGTGGGTCGCCGAGGCGATCGCCGCGGGCGTCGCGGAGGGCTCGATCCGCGCCGGCGTCGACCCGCAGGAGACGGCGGCGCTGCTGACCTCGCTGGTCGAGGGCCTCAGCATGCGCTGGCTGGCCGGCTCGCTCTCGTTGGAGCGGGCGCGGGCGCTCTGCAGCGACGCGATCGAGTCCGTCCTCGCGCCGCGCGGGTGAGGCCGCCCGGCGCGTGCGCCGGGCGACCTCGAGGAGATCCCGCTAGCGGAAGCCGTTGGCCGTCCAGACGGCCTTGCCGCCGACCATCGTCAGCAGCACTCTCGTGCGGATGATCTGCTTGGCCGGGATGCGGAAGAAGTTGCGGTCGAGCACGATCAGGTCGGCCAGCTTGCCCTTCTCCAGCGAGCCCGTCGCGTCGTCCTGCAGCATGATGCGGGCGGTGTTGGCGGTGATCGCGCGGATCGCCGCGGCGCGCGGCAGCAGGGGGCTGCTGCCGAGGCGGCCGGCGTATCTCTTGCCGCCGTAGGGGTTCTCGCGCGTCACGCCGACCTGCAGCAGCAGCCACTCGTCGAGCGGGTCGACCGGCCAGTCGGAGCCGACGGCGACCTTCGCGCCGGCGTTCCAGAGCGTGCCGATCGGCTCCGTGCGCGCGAACCGCTCGGGGCCGAGCTGGTTCTTCGCCGCGTCGATCGAGTCGAACGCCGGCTTCGCCCACTGGAACGCCATCGCCGGCGCGACGTCGAGCTGCTTGAAGCGCGGCAGGTCGCGCGGGTGGACCGACTCGGCGTGCGAGATCGACAGCGGCAGTCTACTGCCGCTGCGCTTGCGCGCGAGCTCGAACGCGTCGAGCGTGTGGCGCACGGCGCGGTCGCCGATCGCATGCACCTCGGGGCTGATGCCGCCTCTCAGCAGCAGCGTCGTGACGTCCGCCAGCTGCGGCGTCGTCAGGTACGGGTCGGGGCCGCGGTCTCTGCCCGGCACCCATCTGGGGTTGTCCACGGTGCCGGCGTTGACGAAGTACGGCTCGAGGAAGCTGGCCGTCTCGGCCGGCGCCTGCAGCACGCCGTCCTGCGTCAGCTCGCCGACGTTGCGGACGCGCAGGCC